>DATBWP010000280.1:0-2346 GCA_036514735.1 Anaerolineales bacterium | reverse complement strand
GTACGCAGTTTGGGTAGCGGAGATCATGGCCCAGCAAACCCGCCTTGAAAGCATGTTGCCGTATCACCGGCGCTGGATGAAACGTTTTCCAACGATTGAGGAGCTGGCCAATTCTAAAGAGCAAGATGTTCTTTCCCTGTGGGAGGGGCTGGGCTATTACAGCCGTGCGCGAAATCTGCGCCGATCAGCTCAGTTGATCATGAAGCAGCACAACGGCAGATTGCCAGACGATGTCGGTTCTCTGTTGGCCTTGCCTGGCATCGGCCGATACACCGCAGGCGCCATCGCTTCAATGGCGTTTGCCAAAGATGAACCTGCGGTCGACGGCAACGCCGTACGCGTCCTAAGCCGCGTTTTCAACGTGAAAGACCCGGTTGGCAGCAACCGGGCGACGAAGCGTTTTTGGGCGCTGGCTGCGAAACATTTGCCCAAAGGCAGGGCGGCCGATTACAACCAAGCTCTGATGGACCTGGGCGCGAGCATTTGCAGGCCGCGCCAGCCTGACTGTTCTGCTTGCCCTTTGCGGCGTAATTGCCATTCATTTGCCCTGGGCGTTCAGGGAATGCGCCCCGTCAGGCAACCTGCCAAGAGCGTCCCTACAAAGCATTTTGCCGCTGCGGTGATCCAGCGGCGCGGCCGAGTCCTTGTGCTGAAAAGGCCGGTCAAGGGTTTGCTCGGTGGTATGTGGGGATTCCCAAACGTCGTGGCCTCGAACCCGCGTGGCGCAAAGCGGGCGTTGCGTCGCGGGCTCCGCAAGATGCTAGACCTCGATTTACCGTCCGTGAAGAAAGTGGGGCAATTCGAGCATACTTATAGCCACTTCAACGCAAACCTTCAGGTCTATGGTGTGGATTCGAACGGTAGGCATTTCAAGATTATGTTCGGCCATATGCATGCCTGGAAGCCTGTCTCAAGGCTGGATGAATTGCCCATGGGGAAATTGGACCGCCAAATTGCTCGCTCTCTGCGCGATAATGCAAAAAACGCATGAGCCGTCATTTTCAACGAACGATAGAAGATTTCGTTTGCGGGCAATGTGGTTTTACCGTCCAGGGCACAGGCTACACCAACCATTGTCCGTGTTGTTTGTGGAGTCGCCATGTTGATGTGATGCCCGGCGACCGGCAAGCTGACTGCGGCGGACTCATGCGGCCGGTAGCCGTGGAAGTCAAGGCAAATGGCTACCGAATTTTGCACCGCTGCCAAATTTGCGGTGCGGAAAAATGGAATCAGGCCTCCCCGGCAGACGACTTCGATCGGCTGGTAGCGATAGCGGAGTTGCGGGGAAAGCATGCCCGTGGATAACGAGGAGGTTTTTTCTCGTCTCCGCGAAAAAATGGTGAAAGAGCAATTGGAGGGTCGTGCCATCCGTGACCCTCGCGTGCTCGCGGCCATGCGCGAAACTCCGCGGCATCATTTCGTTCCAATTCAAGATCAATATAAAGGCTACGAAGATCACCCGCTTCCGATTCCATCTGGCCAAACGATATCTCAACCTTATATCGTGGCTTATATGTTGCAGGCCCTGGAGCTTAAAGGCGGCGAAAAGGTGCTGGAAATAGGCACCGGATCCGGTTATCAGGCTGCGTTGCTGAGTCGATTGGCTGCGGAGGTTCACAGCATAGAACGCCATGAGAATCTGTGCAAGTCAGCTGCGAAAGTTTTGGACGATCTGGGTATCGAGAATGTAAATGTGCATCACGCCGATGGGACGAAGGGTTGGGCGGAAAATGCCCCATATGACGCAATTATTGTTGCCGCCAGCGCCCCCGTTGTCCCACAGCCGTTGTTGCAGCAGTTGGCGGATGGCGGTCGTTTGCTTCTGCCGGTGGGCGTAGCCTGGGGGCAGATTTTGCAGTTGTGGAAGCGTAATGGCGATTCATTCGATTACGATGAACTTGTGCCGGTTGCTTTTGTCCCACTGATCGGCGAACATGGTTGGAGCGAGTGAGCCTCTCCCGGCGTTATAATTTTTTTCGTATGGCCCAGCCGCAGATCATCAGCGAAGTAAACAGCGACCAAAGGGCTCGATTCTGGTTGCGTAGCTTGCAATCCAACGGATATAGGCTCACCAGCCCGCGCCGCGCCGTAGTGGATGTTTTAGCCGCCACCGAACAGTCGCTGACCGCGGCCGATCTGTTCAAGATCGCCCGGTCACGCCACAAGCGCCTTGGCTTAGTGTCCGTCTACCGAACGCTCGAAAAACTCGAAGCACTGGGCTTGGTGCAGCGGGTGCATCGGCCCGATGGCTGCCATGCGTATATTTCCGCTATGGATGGCCACCAGCACTTGCTGTTGTGCGAATCGTGCGGCCGGGTGGAAGTGTTTCGGGGCGATGACCTCAAA
>DATBWP010000279.1:0-2293 GCA_036514735.1 Anaerolineales bacterium | reverse complement strand
CCACGGCGCGGCGCAACACAGCACGCTGTAAGGACAGTAGTTCAACCAGGAAAGCTGGCCGGCTCAGCTCCAGATACTCTGCCGCCTGTTGGGAGAGGCAGCGCCGCCAAGTGGCCTCTGTCAACGAAGCCAGGACTTCGTAGTCTGCCGCTACGAGGCTGGCGCTTTGGGCAAGGCGCCGCTTGAAGCCGGGCGCCAGGGTCTCCAATTGAGGGACCAGGTCTTGGCGCATGCGATTGCGGAAGAATATCGTGTCCTGGTTGGAAGCGTCCTGCACCGGCTGCAGTCCCTGCGCCGCGCAATACTCCAACACCTCCAGTCGCCAGATTCCCAGAATCGGGCGCACCAAGGGGATCTCGGCACTCCACGGATTAGGCAGCAGGCGCGGCGCCATGCCGCGCAACCCGGCCATGCCGGCGCCGCGCAGCAGGTGCATCAGCACGGTTTCCACCTGGTCGTCTGCAGTGTGAGCCACGGCCACCGCGCTGGCCCCTTGCCGCTCGGCCACCTTGAATAAAAAAGCATAGCGCAACTGGCGGGCGGCCTCCTCTACAGACAGACGGTTTTCCTCGGCAAACGTCCCCACATCCTTCCGTTCGCTCAGAAATGGGACGCCCAGGAAGGCAGCCTCCTGCCCGGCTTGCTCCGCCTCGATGGCCGACTCGGGCCGCAGGCCGTGATCCAGATGGGCCGCGACCAAAGGCTGCTCCAGTACATGCAGCGCGTGCAGCAGGGCCAGGCTGTCTGGCCCACCCGAAAAACCGAGGATGAGCTTCTGGCGCGAAGCTACCTGACATTCCTGGAGTAGTTTCGTTTTTAGATGGTCGTGCCACATACCGAAATTATAGCGGTGAAGTCTTTATCCTCGGCAGGCAGCTCTCCCTGGGGGACTCGCTATGCTTAAGCCTTGTTTACTTATTTCCCTTATGCTAGACTGACATCGCATGGTTACCCTAGGCCGCTCCTCATTAAAGATCCTGGTTGTTGATGATGACCTGGATACGGTCAAGTTGGTCGGAACTACGTTGGAAAAGCAGGGCTATGTCATCCTAGCCGCCCAGGATGGAGTAGAAGCCCTCCAAAAAGTAGCCCAACACCATCCGGACCTTATCTTGCTGGATGTCATGATGCCCAAGATGGACGGCTTCGAGGTCATTCGCCGGCTGCGCGCCGACCCTGCCACCTCTGCCATTCCAGTGATCATGTTCACGGCCAAGGCCCAGGTAGATGACAAAGTAGCCGGCCTGGAGGCCGGCGCCGACGAGTACCTGACCAAGCCAACCCACCCAGCTGAATTGGTGGCCCGCGTGCGCAGCGTGCTCAAACGACCCACCGCTATGCTGCCGCCGCTGCCCGCTGCGCTGGCTGGATCCCGCTCTGTGATCGGTGTGCTCTCGGCGAAAGGGGGCCAGGGTGTGACCACCCTGTGCATTAACGTGGCTGCAACCCTCCACGATCGCTTCCCAGAGGCTACGGTCGTCTTAGCGGAGTTGAGGCCCGGCCGGGGAGATATTAGTGTGCACATGGGATACAACAATTCGCAGGGATTAAACGAACTGCTGAAAAGCACTCCAACCCAGATCAATCGAGCTGGTGTTGACAAAGCATTGGTCAACCATAAGTCCGGAATGAAGTTCCTACTGGCATCCAACAAGCCAACGGATGCCACACTACTGGAAGCCGTCGATCAGATGGTCGCTATAGTGGGCCGGCTTAGAGAAATGGCCAACTACGTTGTGCTCGATCTGGGGGTTGCCCTGCCCCGGGCACTGCAACAAGTGCTGGCGGCCTGTGATCAGGTGATCTTGGTTGCCGAGCCGGACCCGCACACCATGGTGCAGACAATCGCCATGCTGCAAGATTTGGCCGCAGTAGGAGTCAAAGAAAAGATTATCAGTGCGATGGTCAGTCGGGTGCGCACGGACCAAGCGATGACCGCCGCCGATGTAGAGAAAGCGCTGGGGATCGAGCTAGATGTGGTTTTCACCCCCGCGCCTGAGTTGGCTTACCAGGCTAACCGCACCAAACAGGCAATGGTGACCGTAGAGCCGCAAAGTTACACCTCACAGCAGACCCTAAAACTGATATCCGTGCTCACCGAACCGAAAGAAAACTAACCTGCTCAACGCGCCCCGCGTCGCCCGAATTGCTTTTCCAATAGTTCGATAGACAGATGGATCATCGTAGGGCGGCCATGCGGGCAGGTGCGCGGGGCAGCGCAGTTTTCCAGGTCGCTTAACAGTTGGCGCTGTTCCTCCGGCGAAAGAGATTGCCCAGCTTTCACCGCGGCCCG
>DATBWP010000278.1:0-2206 GCA_036514735.1 Anaerolineales bacterium | reverse complement strand
TGCGCTCGGCGGGCGCGGCGGCCAGCCCGCGCAGCATGGGCGGGCTGGATACCTTCATCAGTGACAATGTGGTAAACGCAGGCGGGCCGATCACCAAGGCAACTGTGGATGCGCTGATGGAAGAGATCTTCATGGATGGCGGCCATCCCGATCTGTTGTTAATGAACCCCAGGGTGGCTAACACCCTGCGGGCCTTGTTGGACAATAGCAGCTTTGTGCGGGTGAGCCAAAACGAGACTCAAATTGGCTTAAATGCCATAGAGCGTGTGATCACCCAGTATGGTGAACTGGAATTGCTGATGGACCGTTGGTGTCCTCCAGGTGCAGCCTACATGCTGGATAGCGGCAAGGTGGGTTTCTATACCTTGCGAAGCTTCGAAATGAAAGACCTGGCCCGTTCTGGAGATAGTGTGAAGGGCGAAGTAGTTGGCGAATTTTCGTTGCTGCTGGCCAACGAAAAGGCGCACGGGAGGATCACTGGCATCACCACATAAAACAGAGGCGTGGTGACGCCTTTAGGGAGAACGGGTCTGAGGTGGTTTGCAGAATTTAATCCTTTCCCGTTCTCCACGGCATCACTACGTAATAACCAGTAATTAGTGAACGGTCAACGGTGAACGGCAATCTGGAATCGGGGTTCAGCCACGTATTGGGCTGGAGATTGTGACCAAGAGTTTGGCTTTCTGTCTTCTGTCTACTGTCAACTGTCGACTGGTGTTAGGGGGAAAGCCCAAGTAGGCAGGCTCGGATCGAGGGGAATTCGAGCCTGCCGGCGCGCCGCAGAGATGCAGCGAGCTAGTGACAGCCTTTCGAATGGTCGGCGTGGTCTCCGGTCGCGGTAGCCTTTTCCGGCCGGGCTTGTGATGAAAGGCTGGATGGCGCGTGATTTGTGTGCTGTTGGCCGCCATGGGAACCATGCATAAACAGATGGCTGCCACAAAGCAGGGCAAAGAAGGCGTAGCTGACCACCGTACCCGCGGCAAAATTGAAACCAAAAATCGCGATCAGGGCAACAACACCGATTAGCGCACCGATCCATACCAGGCGAGGGATGCGTGAGAGGCGGCCGGAAATAGTTGGAACAAATCCCATTTTAGACTCCGATGTAGGGAATTGGCTTTTCTGGATCCAAGATTACGAAACGCCGCGGGATGAAAACCGCGCTGAAAAGAAGGTATACACTGGCACAAAAATGACCGCGGCCAGCAAGCCGTACAGAGCGCTCTCTACCAGGCCGATAAGGATGCCGGCAAAGCTCCAGCTAAACCCTGGAAACGCGGCCTCCCAGGAATCGGAGGTGTACATGGCCCAGTCGGGAAAGATCGGCTGAAAAACCACACAAATTAAGTAGGCCAGCGCGGCGGAGACAGCCAGAGAAGCAGCTACTATCCTGAAGTTCAGCTTTGACATTTCAACCTCCTTGCCAGGGCAGAGACCCTTGGCAAAGAAATACTAACCTTATGTCAGGGGGCAAACTAGCGTGGGATAGCCTATAGGCATATGAGCCAAATTGCGCCTGGCCCCAACCACCCTAATAGCAATAGGACAATGGAAAAATTGGTCAGGCACCAATTTACATTTTCAAAGATACCTGTAACTGCGTTCCCTTGTTTGGTTCGGAGTGTATTTCGAATTTTGCCCCCATTCTTTCCGCCTTTTCATGGATCCCGAGCAATCCAAAATGGCCGCCGGGCGCAAATTCCGCTGGGCTCTCGGGCGCCTGGAAACCACCACCGTCGTCTCGAAGGTTGAGGCTTACGCCGTGGGTATAAAAGCGCAATTCCACCCAGGCGTGTTTGGCTTTGGCATGCCGGCTGATATTGCTAAGACCCTCCTGGGCAATGCGGTAGAGCGCTAACTCCACATCGGCCGGTAAGCGGGCCTCTTTGCCAAGGAGCTTAAAATCGATAGATAGCTTATTGGCCTGGCTTGCCTCCCGGCAGAGCATATCCAGCGAGGCAGACAAGCCCAGATCTTCGAGGTAAGGGGGCCGCATGCCGCGCACCAAGCCGCGCAGGTTGCGGATGGTTTGCTCGACCAGGGTTTGGATTTCACTCAAATGCCTGGTGGTTTCCGGCTCTGCGGATGAAAGTTGGGCCAGTTGCACGCGCTGGTTTAATGCGATCAGGGATTGGATGGTTTCATCATGCAGTTCGTTGGATAAACGCCGGCGTTCTTCCTCCTGCCCGGCGGTGATGGCGCCAAT
>DATBWP010000277.1:0-4604 GCA_036514735.1 Anaerolineales bacterium | reverse complement strand
CCCATCAATGCCAACCCGCGCCTGGTATTGCACAGGGTCATCGCCCTCCCGTGCCACTTCTTGCACCTGGCGGGTCGCCCCTCCGGAGGGCGACCCATCGCCGCCTACCCGCGTCTGGTCTTGCATACGGTCATCGCCCTCCCGCACCCCATCTTGCGCATGGCGGGTCGCCCCTACGAGGTCGTTTACGATGATGATTCCGTGCAGGTGGTTGGGCATCACCACAAAAGCGTCCAGGCGGATATGGGGAAAATGATACCCCAACCTTTGCCATTCAACCTCGATAATCCGGCCGGTCGGGCTTAACCGCATCACCCCCTCGACCACCTCGCCAAACAAACATTCACGCTGCCAGGTGCAAAGGGTCACAAAATACGCCCCAACCTGGGTGTAATCATACCCCCTCAGGCGGATGGAACGGCGCGAATGTCTATGTTGATCGTTTCTTCTCATTTCTTCTTCTGCCGCTTGCGGGTTTTCTTCTCTTGTTTGCGCTTTTTCTTTTCCTTCTTTTCAGCCTGACGTTCCTTACTTTTCCTTTGTTCTTCCAGTTCAAGAAACGCTTTGTGGACACCCGGCATGAACCAGCCGTATTTTGGCGGCGAGGTAAGACGTTCTTTCAGCAGGCCAACAGCGATCTGGAATTCCTCATAATCGCCCATGATGGAGAGGTCGACGCGACTGGACTGAAAAGCGCGCTCGACCAGTGCAGCCGTTTCAGGCGCGTTGATGTCAGCCAGATACGAAATGATAAAACCATTCACGGTTTCATCATTTTGCTCAAATAGATCCAACCCCGCACACAGGATAGCAACACAGTCCGGGCGGCTTTCCGGATGTTGGTTGGACATCAATTCCAGCGCGTGCGCTACGGCTATGCGCGTCCATGGCTCGTTTTTCGGATTACAGTGATACTCGCGCAGGTCTCCCAGTACAGACGGGCCAAGCTTAGCCAGGGCCTCAGGGATTTCTTCGCCTACCCAATCGTTTTCTCCTTCCGTTTCATGCAATCGAAGCATGGCTGGAAGGGCCTCAACAGCGCCCAATTGAGCCAGCCCCCGCCAGGCATGGATGGGCGCCCATTCGGAGGGATCTTCCTCGCCAACTTGATCCCATATTTGAGCCGTGTTTTCCAGGATGTGGATCAGTTCGGGGACGTGCGCGGGGGTGAACCCCAGGGCAAGGTAATCATCCCAATCCTTCCAATCGGGTTCGCCGCGCCTGAAGCACTGCTGGACGACTTCGCTGTAGTTCATGTTCATGCAGTCAATTTCCCCTCGAACGCGGACTTGAGCACCGCCTGCCTCAACCTCCCCGCCCGCTTCAACCCGACCTGTACCGTTGCCTCGACCTGCGTTGCCACCGACAGCCGCTGGTCGACCTCAACATTGATCCGTTGCTGTTCTTTTAGAGTTGGAAGGGGGATAGGCAATTGGGTTATTTTTTTATTTCCAATGAATTTTTGAGTACTTCCACTAATATACTCTTCATAAGATTCTGAAATAAATCCATATCGAAGTACATAAGCAAGATAATTAGGCAATATTTTTTCGTGAGCCGGCTTGATTAAAGCGGTATTGACGAATAGGCTAAAAATTGTGTTTGTCTTGATAACCGCTGTTAAGCCAATAGTTCCAACTTTAGTGAGTAAAACATCACCTATTTCAGGATTACATCTTTTGTAAAGATATTCATGCTCTTCTGAGGTAATAAACTTACAATCAGAAAAATCGATTATTCCATCTGAAGAGATATTATTAACCGAAATAAAAGGTACACCGTTATCAACATACCTTGGTGTTTTGTGTGTTCCATCAGTTACTTTTGTGGCAACATCCCCAACAGTAACCCAACGCCAACCCTTTGGCAGCTCGCCATCCCCAATTACTAATTCCCCATTCAACAATTTCCCACTAACCGCTGCCTTCAGCACGCTGGCTTTGTAGCGCTTGAGCGCTGCCTGGATGCGCTTCAACCCCGCCACGCCGGCCTCCAGCTGCGTGAAAAGCTCTTCGATGCGCGCCACGATGCGCTCTTGCTCGGTCAGTGGAGGGAGAGGAAAAGGATAGTTCCCTATGAAACTGCTTGGTACACGTAGTTGACCTGCTGTACCAGCAAAATTAGCTTTTGCATCTCTTCTAAACGACTCTTGACGGATAAAATAATAAATATAGGTAGATAATAGGCCTTCTTTTGCACTGATAACGTGAAACTCTGTTGATCCAAAACCTAATCCGTTCTTCAAGTCTTTGGCAACGGCTGCCTTTCCATTTTCCATGCTTGGCGTAATCTTGGCGAAAATCACGTCACCATCGGAGAACGGTGTAAAGCCCTTACGCACTTCCCCCAATGATCGGATCCGTGGTGCGGCAATCATGCCACTGAAAGCATCAACAGCAGCCATCGGGACAAAAGTGACGTTTAAATTATCCGGCAATTCACGCAAATAAGGATTGCGTCTGTTGATATCAGCGACTTCGCCGATCGTTGTCAACTTCCAACCAACGGGAAGAGTCATGCCAGCGCCTCATTGATTTCTTCCAGCAGCTTTGGCAGGCCACTGCCAAAAACCCGCAGAGCCGCCACCTGCCCGCCGCGCGGCTGGAAGGCGAAGTAATTCAGGTCCTCCACGCTGATCGAGACATTGATCCCGATATGGCGAGCAATCTCATCCAGCCACCAGCGCTGCTGCGGGCTGAATTGATCCCCCGTCGCTGCCTGGGCTGCCAGCCATTGTTGGTAGCGCTGCTGCACCTTATCTGGGTAGGGCACCAGGTCTTCATCCAGGGCAGCGTGGCGCACCAGCGAGACCAGGTCCGCCAGGATGCGCCGCTCGCCAGCCCCACGCACCCGGTCCTTCTCCAGCTGGGTATACGCCCGCCACAGCACCTCGGTCATATATAGCGGGTCGCTTTGCTGGAGCGCAGCGTTCAGGCGTTCGGCCAGCTCGCGCACCTGGGGGAAATCCAGGTGGCGTTGAGCGTATGGCCGGCTGAACAGGATTTGTAGGGCGGTGATTTCGTCGCGGTTTTCCTGGATAAAGGCCTGGAACGATTCCACCAATTGACGGGCGCGGGCGGTGGCGTCGCTGTCGAAGCCCTTTAGGACGACCTCGTCCACGCTGGTTTCGTCGATCAGGATCTCGCGCTCCAGCAGGAAGGCGCGCAGATCGGGATTAGCCGCCAGCGGGACTATCGCTCGCTGCACCAGCTGCCGCCGCGCGGTCTACAGATCCTCTTCGGTCGGGGGTGTAGGGGGAGGTCTGAGACCTGCCCCCAGGGCGTAGACGCAATCCGGGTCGAGCGCGTCCAACATGGCGTTTGACAGGTCCCGCAACGAGTGGAAACGTTCCGGCGCGGCTGGCACGTCCAGCAGTCTATCCACTTCCTGGCGCTGGTTTTCGCTCAGGCGTTTCTCCATCAACCCCAGGCGGCGCGCCAGCGAGGCCAGCACGTCTTCGTCCGCCGCGCCCACCGCGACCGCCTCCAGCAACGCCTTGAGCGGCGCGGATGGTTTGCGTTCGGTGGTTTGAGTCTCGATCAGTTCTTGTTCAGTAACGCCCACCGCGTCCACAATCACAAAATAACTCTTGCGCGCCTGGGGCGCCTGCGTCACGGCGCGGAAATCGGTATCCGAGACGATGCGCGTGCCCCGCCCCAACATCTGCTCGAACAGCACGCGTGACTTGACCGCCCGCATGAACAGCAGGGCTTCCAGCGGTTTGACGTCCGTGCCGGTGGCGATCATGTCCACCGTGACGGCGATGCGCGGGAAATACGAATTGCGGAAGGCAGCGATCAGGTCTTCGGGGTCGGCGGTAGCGCGGTAGGTGATTTTCTTGCAAAACTCGTCGCCCTTGCCAAAGACCTCGCGGGCAATGCGCACGATCTCCTCAGCGTGGGCATCGTCTTTGGCAAAGATCAGCGTCTTGGGGACTTCTTCCCGACCGGGGAAGAGCTCCTCCAGGCTGTCCTGGTAAGCCTCCAATACCGTGCGAATCTGGCTGGGGGAAGTAATCTGGCGGTCAAGTTCGTCCGCCTCGTAGGTCAGGTCTTCGTCGAGTTGTTCCCAGCGTTCGCGGCGCGTGCGCTTGTCGCGCCGGCCCACCCACCAGCCTTTCTCGATCGTGCTGCCCTGTTCGGTGATGCGTGTGCGGATGCGGTACACTTGCCCATCCACGTTGACGCCGTCCGCCACGGCCCGGGCGCGCGGGTACTCCATCACCAGGTTCTGATTGAAGAAGCCGAAGGTCTGCTTACCTGGCGTGGCAGTCAAACCGATGAGATAAGCGTCGAAATACTCCAACACCTGCCGCCATAAGTTATAGATAGAGCGGTGGCATTCATCCGTGATGATGAAATCGTAGTATTCAATCGGGATGCGCGGGTTATAGCGCACTTCTTTTTGCGGCTGTTTTTCGAGGGCGAGGTCGGCTTCCCAGAGAGAAGTCTCTTCATTGGCCGGATCGAACTCCGCCTCTCCCGAAAGCATCGAATACAGGCGCTGGATGGTGGTGATGTGCACCTTGCTCACGTCATCCAGCACGTTGGATTGCAGGTGCTGGAGGTTATACAGCTCGCTGAGCTTGCGCCCGTCATCGGGTG
>DATBWP010000276.1:0-13484 GCA_036514735.1 Anaerolineales bacterium | reverse complement strand
CGGTTGCCCTGCGGGCCAGGTCTGAACCGCTGATGCCTTTGGGGAATCCGAGATAATTTTCGATGCGCGAGCTGGTGCCGGCTTGCCCGCCGGTGGCCTGGCGCTCGATCATCAGGGTACGCAATCCCTCCGAAGCGGCGTTGACCGCCGCGCCTAAGCCTGCCGGACCGCCGCCGATAATGATCAGGTCATAGTGCTTTTCGGCGGCCTGGGTGCGGATGCCTATTTTTTCAGCCAGCGCCCGGTTCCCCGGCGCGATCAGCGTACTGCCGTCCGGGAAAAATACCACCGGCAGTTCTGCGTTGCCCCCACCGGCGGTTTCCACGAGCAGGCGCGCTTCATTGTCTTTCTCGATGTCCAGCCATTGATAGGCGATGCGGTTCCGAGCCAGGAAATCCTTGACCGCATGGCTTTTGGCAGACCACAGGGTACCTGCGACGCGAATGCCTTCATAAGGAAGCTCGGCGGACAGAGTCCATTCAGCCAGCAGTTCGTCCAGGATTGGGTAAAGCAATTCCTCGGGCGGGTTCCACGGCTTCATCAGGTAATGGTCCAGGCCGATAGTATTTATGCTGGCTATGGCAACTTCCGTGTCCGCATAAGCGGTGAGCAGCACCTGGCGGGCATCCTTGTAATACTTGCGGGCCTCGTTGAGAAATTCAATCCCGGTCATGCCCGGCATGCGCTGGTCCACCAGAAACAACGCCAGGGGTGAATTGCGTTGTTTTAATTTCTTGAGTAACTCCACAGCCTCTGCTCCGGAGCTTGCCTTCAGGACGCGGTAGTTTTTTGTATAACGAGCTTGCAAATCCCGCTCAACGGCATTGAGCACTTGGATTTCATCGTCAATGGCGAAAATGACTGGTTTGGACATCACGAATCTGGGCGCTATCTAATTGTTTTTATTGTGCGGTCAACACCCACACGTTAACCCGTTCACTTTTACCTTTCAACTCTAGGTTGCGCATTTCCAGGTTGGTTGTATCGAGTTCGGCTTTTTCTGCAGCGGTCTGACTCACCAGGATCTCTCCCGCCTTGGCATTGGAGGCTAAGCGTGCAGCCGTATTCGGCGGATCCCCCAGAACGGTGAGGTCAGTGAGGCCTTGAGACGTGCCTACGGCGCCGAAATAGGTCTGCCCGCCATGGACACCTATACCCACTGGAACCCAGGGTCCGCCTGCGTCGCCATGGCCGGTGGCTAGCAAAATGTCTTTTGCTGACTGCAACGCCACCTTGTAATGGTCAGGACCGGCCAGGCCAGGCGAAAAGAAAGCGGAAACCTGGTCCCCGGCCAATTTATCCAAATAAGCCTTGGCATCCACCAGGATCTGGGTGGCCACCGTATAAAAGCGATTGATCAGGCTGCTAAATTCTGCCGGGCTTAACTTTTCAGCCAGGGTGGTTGAACCTCGTATATCTGCGAACAGCAGGGATAAATCCACTTCGGTGCCTGCGTTGTTCTTGCGAACAAAATCTTCGCACTCTGTGCATAAATTGGGATTGTATTTGGACTTGTCTTTGCCGATAGCGCGCATGATCGGCGCGCCGAATCCTCTGAAAGGGGCCGAACACCAGATACAGCGCGGGTCGGCAGGAACGTACTTTAGTGCGCTTTCAAAGGCAAACTTGGGCCATTGTTGGAGCGGGGCTCGTTTCCTAAGCCCGTCATAACCTTCCAGCATATAGATCTTCAAAATGTCGTTGGGCGTAAGCTGGTCCCAGGGTTTGTTTACCAGTTGATCGGGCATATTGCCGAGTATTATCGCGCTACTTTAGGAGAATTCAAAGCGATGTACTGGTTTGCCAGCCAATTTTGGCATTGTATAATCCTACCCCATGAGTGATACAGCCTTGCGCAAGCGCCTTGAAGAATTGCGCCGCACGATCAATGATCACAATTATCGGTACCACGTCCTGGACCAGCCCATCGTCAGCGACGCTGAATACGACCAATTGCTGGCTGAACTGCGCGCCATCGAGGATGGGCATCCCGAGTGGATCACCCCCGATTCTCCCACGCAGCGGGCTGGCGCCCAGCCCTCCGCAAAGTTCAGCAAAGTGCGCCACCCGGCGCCCGTGCTCAGCCTGGGCAACGCCTTCAGTGGAGCTGACCTGCGCGCCTGGTTCGAGCGCGTCAGCCGTGTGGATGAGCGCGTGCGCAAAGCCAGCTTTGTGGCCGAGCCCAAGCTGGACGGTCTGTCTGTGGTTTTGCATTACCGGGATGGCCTCTTCGTCCAAGGGGCAACCCGCGGCAACGGCGAAGTCGGCGAGGACGTAACCCCCAACCTGCGCACGCTACGCACGCTGCCTTTACGCATTCCGGTGGATAAGGCCGGTCCCAAGCCACCCCCCGATATTTACGTGCGCGGCGAGGTGTTCTTCACCAAGGCTGATTTCCAGGCGCTGAACAAACGCCAGGCCGAAAAAGGCGGGCAGATCTACCAGACGGCGCGCAACACTGCCGCCGGCACCTTGCGCCAACTCGATCCGGCAATTACCGCGGCGCGGCCTTTGCGCCTCTTTGTGTACAACGTTGTCAGCGCCCGCGGCCAGCTGTCCAGCACTCAGTGGGAAACGCTGGAGTTGCTGCGCAAGCTGGGTTTCCCTGTAGCGGGCGAAGCGCGGCTGTGCAAGACCCTCGATGAAGTGCTGTCCACCTACGAGGACTGGAAGACTACCCGTGACGAACTTCCTTACGAAGTGGACGGCATGGTAGTCAAGATCAACGATCTGCGCCTGGCGGAAGACCTGGGTTTCGTGGGCAAGGACCCGCGCGGTGCCATTGCGTACAAGTTCCCCGCATTGGAAGTGACCACCACCTTGCAGGATATCGGCGTCAACGTGGGGCGTACCGGTGTGCTGACCCCCTATGCGATGCTGGAAGCGGTGGAGATCGGCGGGGTTATCGTGCGGCAGGCTACCTTGCATAACTTCGACTTCATCGAAGAGAAGGACATCCGCGTCGGCGACCGCGTACTGGTGAAGCGCGCCGGCGATGTCATCCCCTATGTGATCGGCCCGGTGCTGGGCGCCCGCACCGGCAAAGAGAAGCAGTACATGCCTCCTAAAACTTGCCCCGTCTGCGGGCAGGCAGTCGAGCACCTGGAAGGCGAAGTGGCCTGGTATTGCGTCAACGCCGCCTGCCCGGAACAATTGGTGCGCAACGTGGAGCATTTCGTCGCCGTGCTGGATGTGATGGGCATGGGCATCAGCACTGCAGTGCAACTGATCGACGCGGGGCTGATCAAGGATGCGGCTGATCTGTATGCGATCCGCAAGGAGGACCTGCTAAAGCTGGAAGGCTTTGCGGAGAAGAAAGCCGAAAACCTGATCGCTTCCATCGCAGCCTCACGCACGCGTTCGTTGGAGCAACTGATCTACGCCCTGGGCATCCGCGGCGTGGGTGGGGTGGTTTCCCAGTTATTGGCGCGCAAATATCGCCATCTGGATGAGCTGACCCGAGCCAGCGCTGAAGACATCGATGAGATCCAGGGCATCGGGCCCAGCATCGCCCAGGCGATCGTGGACTGGTTTGCCAAGCCCACCAACCGCAACGTGCTTAAGAAACTGAAGAAAGCCGGCTTCTGGCCGTCCTCCGCGCCACCTACGGCGCCCAGCGGCCCGCAGCCCTTTGCGGGGCTCACTTTCGTGATCACTGGCACTTTGTCCACATTCAGCCGCAAAGAGGCCAAGGATTTCATTGAGAGCCGCGGTGGCAAAGTGACCGATTCGGTCAGTTCGAAAACGTCGTATGTGGTGGTGGGGGAAGATGCCGGCTCTAAGTTAGAAAAGGCCAGGCAGCTCGGCGTGCCTACATTGGACGAGGCCGGTTTGCGAGCCCTGGGCGGTCGACGATAAAAGAGCTTCGCCCAGTACCAGAACAGCGCAGTTAATCCTATTTAGTTGTGTGGAAGGAAAGGTATGTTCAATTATCCGCTTAGCTTGTCCTTTAAGATCCTGGCCCTCAACCCGCAAGTCAGCGTTACGGATGCCTCCGGGAACCTGGTGCTGTATATCAAGCAGCGTGCTTTTGCGCTCAAGGAAGACGTGAAGATCTTCGCCGATCAGGCACAGACTCGCCAGCTCTATCAACTGCGCGCGGACCGCATCATCGACTGGTCGGCCACCTACAACATCAGCACCGCCGACGGGCAGCCATTGGGCAAAGTGCGCCGCAAAGGAGCGCGCTCGATCTTCAAGGCCACCTACAACATTGTGGATGCCGCTGGCTCCGAAGTCGGCGTAATCCGCGAGGAGAGTTTCCTGATCCGCCTGGCTGATTGGCTGGTTGGGGGCCTCCTCGGTGGATATCTGTTCCACCCGGCCTACCTGGTGGAACTGCGCGGCCGCCCGGTGTTGTATCTCAAGAAGCAGCCTGCTTTCTTCGAAGGCAGGTTCAAACTCGAAAAGCGCGGCGAGTTCTCTGAAGACGAAGAGGGCTTGCTGCTTACCAGCGTGGTCATGACCCTGATGCTGGAGCGGTTGCGCGGTTAGGGCAGGGCGAACCCCGTCAAGCGGGGCATGTTTTGCCCCGCTTGTCCTTGTACAGGCATCCGTTTGACAGCCCGCGCCGCCTAAGCTACACTCACCTTTAAGGTTCATCGAGAACACTCATGGATTTTCCTCGAAGCGATGACAATGTCTCCAAGCGCATAAACGCCATGCTCGAACGCGTCCGCCAGGCCAAGGACGCTGACCTGTACTATTACAACCAACCCATCACCGAGTTGCGCGGCGGCGCCCGCGTGCTGGTGCACGGCCGCGAGATGGGCATGTTCGCTTCCTACAGCTATCTGGGCCTCATCGGGCATCCCAGGATCAATGCAGCTGCCAAGGCGGCCATCGATAAATACGGCACTGGCACACACGGGGTGCGCACCCTGGCGGGCACCTTGGAATTGCACGTGGAGCTCGAACAGACCATTGCCGATTTCAAACATGCCGAAGCGGCTATCACTTTTTCTTCCGGCTATGTGACCAACCTGACTGTGGTCTCCACCCTGGTGGGGCGCCACGATTATGTGTTCTCCGACAAGCTCAACCACGCCAGCATCGTAGACGGCTGCATGATGTCCGGCGCCCGCTTCGTGCGCTTCAAGCATAACGACCTGGACGACCTGCAGCGCCGTTTGGAAGAAGCCCCCGCCAGCGCCGCCAAGCTGGTTATCGCCGACTCGGTGTTCAGTATGGATGGCGACATCATCAACTTGCCGCGCTTGGTGGAACTGTGCCGCAAGCACGGCGCCTGGCTGATGATCGACGAAGCGCATTCCATCGGGGTGCTGGGCGCCACCGGCCGCGGCATCGAGGAGCATTACGGCCTGGGGGACGTCATCGACATCAAGATGGGCACCTTGAGCAAGACCATCCCCTCCGTGGGCGGTTATGTGGCCGGCCGCACCGACCTGATCGACTTTTTGCGGCATGCCAGCCGCGCCTACATCTTTTCGGCGGCCCTGCCGCCAGCCCAGGCCGCGGCGGCCAACGCGGCTTTCAAGATCATCCTCGAGGAACCTGAGCGCGTGGAGAAATTGCGCGCCAATGCCGAACAGTTCATCACCGGCATTAAGCAGCGCGGCTTCGACACGCTCTACTCGGAGACCGCCATTGTGCCCATTCTGTGCGGTGAAGACATGCTTGCCTACGAAATGACCCGCGAGGTGCAAAACAAAGATGTCTTTGTGCTGCCGGTGGTTTCGCCGGCCGTGCCGCCCGGCCTGGCGCGCCTGCGCGCCACGGTAACAGCCGCCCACGAGCCAGACGAGATCGAGCACGCCATGAACGAAATCGAGATCGCAGGCAAGAAGCTGGGTGTCATCAAGTAGAGTTGATAGGTTCTTCAGATAGACCCAGGGTTCGATCACTTTGACAGGGGCGGATGAGCCGCTGATAGATCCTGAAAAACGCTGAATAGTGGCCTCAATAGGCATAAACCCCTGGCCAATAAAAAAATGAGTATAGGTTGTTTAAGAAGAAAAAGGGGGAAAATTGGGGAAATCAAGCTATAGCGGAGCCAGTTAATATCCATAGATTGACACTTTAGCTGTTTCTATCCCTATAGCGAATTTCGTAAACTAAAATCGTCCTCATGACAACTAAACCCCAGCTCATTCTCAAACCCGGCCGCGAAAAATCATTGTTGCGCCGCCACCCCTGGGTGTTCTCCGGAGCTATCGCCGAGGTGCGCGGCGACCCGCAGCCGGGGGCCACAGTGGAATTAATCTCTGCGGAAAACAAATTTCTAGCCCAAGGTGCGTATAGCCACCAGTCGCAAATCCGGGCGCGGGTCTGGTCTTGGAAACGTGAGGATGAGATTGACGCCGCCTTCATGCGGGAGCGTTTGGCGCGCGCCATTCAGGCGCGGCAGGGGCTGGAAGCTGAGAGTAATGCCTATCGGCTGGTGCACGCCGAATCGGATGGTCTGCCCGGCCTAGTGGTGGACCAGTACGGTGATGTCCTGGCGCTGCAATGCCTGAGCTGGGGCGCTGAGGCTTGGCGCGAACAGATCGCCGACGCGCTGATGGATCTGTGCGCGCCGGAGGCTATCTACGAGCGCTCAGACGTCGAAGTGCGCAAGCTGGAGGGGCTTCCGCCACGCTCCCGGTGGGTGCGAGGCGAACTGCCCGCGGCCAAAGTGCAGATCACCGAACACGACCTGAACTTCAATGTGGATTTGGCCGGCGGGCACAAAACCGGCTTCTACCTGGACCAGCGCGCCAACCGCCTGCTGGTTCGTGGACTGGCCAAAGGCCGCGCCGTGCTGGATTGCTTTTCCTACACCGGGGGCTTCGCCGCCAACGCGCTGAAGGGTGAAGCAAGCGCGGTGACGCTGGTCGAAGAGTCAGGCGAAGCCTTAACCCAGGCGAAGGCGCATATGGAGCTGAACCAACTAGATGGGGACAAGTGCGAATTTATCCAGGGCGACGTGTTCCAGGTGCTGCGCCGTTTTCGGGATGAAGGCCGCCAGTTCGACCTGGCGATCCTTGATCCGCCCAAGTTCGCGCCCACCCGGGCGCAAGCCGAGCGGGCGGCGCGCGGCTACAAGGACATTAACCTGCTGGCGCTCAAGCTGCTGCGTCCTGGCGGCTTGCTGGTCACCTTTTCGTGCTCGGGCGGCATCGACGCCGCTCTGTTCCAGAAGATCGTAGCCGGCGCGGCGCTGGATGCCGGCGTGGACGCCCGCATCCTGCGGCGGCTGAGCCAGGGCAGCGATCACCCGGTGGCCCTCAACTTCCCGGAGGGGGAGTATTTGAAAGGCCTGGTGGTGGAAGTTTAGGCCGCGTTGCTCATAGCCATACGCTGACAGTTCTTGAGCATGCTTTCTGTTTTTAAGCCGACGCTCCTGAGTAATGCTTCAACCCAAAAAACCACACTTTGCGTGAAATGAAGGCCAGCGCCACCGTGAACAGGAAGGTGATCCCCAGCATTTCGGGGGTCAGCCGGCCGGTCAGCGCCTCAGCCGGGACGGTAACGGCGAAGGCTACCGGGATCAGATAGGTGAGCCCCATACGTAGCCACTCGGGGTAGATTCCTACCGGCCAACGCCCGGCCTGGTAGATGCTCTGCAGCATCTCCATCAGCTCCCAGACGCGGATGAACCAGAAAGCCAAGGTGCAGGCCATCAGCATGATGCTGTATAAGATCACCGCGCCCATCACCAGGGTGCTGCCAAAGGTAAAAGCCAGCCACCAGGAAGCCTGCATGCCGAGGTCGGTAATCGCCACCACCAACACGATGGTTCCGAGGATGACCTCCACCAGGCGCCACACGGCGAACTGGCGCACGCTGATCAGCAGCTGGGCATCCTCGGGCTTGGTCAGGGTGAAGTCCAGGCGGCCTTCACGCACATCGTCCATGAAGGCCCAGATGTTGGGGATGATGACCGTGCCCATGACGCCGCCCAATAGGTAGAAGACGCCGTAGATGCCGAGCAGTTCGGCGTGGCTCCAACCTCCCAAGGTCTGCGTGTAGCTGAACACCACTCCAATGACAACCAGACCGGTGGTCAGCGTCAGGCTGGACTGGAAAAGCTGCAAGAAAAAGTTCGCCCGGTATTGCATCTCGTTCAAGATGCTGATGCGGGAGAATAAGCCGAATAGTTTTAGTCCTCTGATCATCTCAACTCCCAACTGCGGTAAAGCGCTTGATGGCTCGTTTCCACACCAGCATAATCAGGGCGTAGCCGCCCGCCACCCAGGCGATCTGCGCCAGCAAACCCCAGCCGAACTCGGCCAGGCCCACGCGGCCAAGCAGCACCTCGATGGGGAAGTAAAAAGTCCATTGGAAGGGCAGAAAACCTGAAATGGTCTGAGCCCAGGCGGGCATCACTTCCAGCGGCACCAGGCGCCCGGAGAAGAGCAACTCGGTGGCGAAATAGAGCTCGAACAGCGCGTCGACTTTCTCGGTCCAGAAGCACACCAGACCCAGCACCCACATGAAGCAAAAACGTACGAAAAAAGCCATTAACAACGCCACTGGAAAGACCAGCACCTGCCACCAGTCCGGGTTGATCTCGGGCCTGAACAGCAACCACAGGATCACGCCCATGGGCAGCCAATATAAGGTCTGCGGAATCTTGTAGCCCAGGTAGTAGCCTAGGTCTACCTGGATAGGGTGTACCGGGCGCAGCAGTTCAGCCGCCAAGCGGCCTTCCTTGATGCGCCAGTTGAAGGCGTAGGGGCCTAAGGTCAGGTTGAATTGACGCACCAGGGTCCAAATGATGTAGTAGCCGGCGAACTGGGCGGCGGTATAGCCGCCGATCTCGCCGCCTTGCGAGCGGGCGATGGTGCTCCACACCACCAGGTAGATCACCGGCTCGATGAGCACATGCACCATGAACATGATATTGGCGGCGCGATATTGCAGTTGCTCCATCACCGCCTGGCGGGCGGCTACTACGTACATATCGATGCGGTCACGCAGGCTTATCCGCCCGAGGCGCTGCGCGGGACCGGAGGTACCGGTCAGATCAGCCTGGATCATGGTGTTTCCTCACTCGGCGTGGCGAACACGCTCTCGATGACTTCTTCGATGGGCGGATCTTCCACGGTGAGATCGGTGACCGGCAGGTCGGCCAGCAGGCGGGCGGTGACCTGGGGCGCCTCGGACTTATCCACGCGCAGGGTGGTGCGGTTGGCTTCAGAATTCACCACGGCGCCATAGGCATTCATATCCGGCCCCTGGCCGTTCATGTCGCTGGTGGTCACCACCAGCGTCTTCTTGGCCGAGAAGCGGTCCACCAGGCCGGATAGCTGGCCATCGTAGAGGATCTTGCCGTGGTGGATGACGATTACGCGTTTGCACAGCGCCTGGACATCAGCCATGTAATGGCTGGTAAGCAGCACGGTGGCTTTGCGCTCCTGGTTGTATTCCTGGATAAAGCTGCGGATGCGGCGTTGCATGGTGACGTCCACACCGATGGTGGGCTCATCCAGGAAAAGCACCTGGGGTTGGTGGAGCAAGGCGCCTACCATTTCGGCTTTCATGCGCTCACCTAGCGAGAGGTTGCGCACCGGCTTCTTCACTAGGTCACCGAGTTGCATCACTTCCATCATCTTGTCGCGGGCCTGTTTGAACTGGTCCACGGGGATGCCGTAAATGGCGCGGTACAGGTCGTAGGAATCCAGCGCGGGGATATCCCAGTTGAGCTGGCTGCGCTGCCCCATCACCAGAGTAATTTGCTGCAAAAAATCCTTTTCACGCTTTTGCGGCAAATAACCCAACACGCTGAGTTCACCGCTGGTGGGATACAGCAATCCAGAAAGCATCTTTAGCGTGGTGGTCTTGCCGGCGCCGTTGGGCCCCAGAAAACCAACGATCTCACCCGGTTCGATCTCGAAGCTAATGCCGTCCACGGCGCGCACGTCCTTATTCTTGCGCTTGATCAAACTGACCACAGCCGCTTTCAAGCCAG
Source organism: Anaerolineales bacterium (assembly GCA_036514735.1). Classification (GTDB taxonomy): domain Bacteria; phylum Chloroflexota; class Anaerolineae; order Anaerolineales; family UBA11579; genus JAMCZK01. The sequence goes on along the minus strand of DATBWP010000276.1, from coordinate 3,571 downwards.
CTTCTCGTTCGGGCACCTTATATATTTTCGTCAGGTTAGAAACCTTTATTCCATTCACGGACAAAAAACTCCTCTAAAACGTAGCGCTGCGCATTGCTGACCGCAGCTAATAAAAAACCGCAGGATGTTCTCCTGCGGTTCTCACAATAGTCCACGCGAGGCGTCGAAACGCCTGGTGCAAGGCGCCATGCAGCGCCGCTTGCGGGCGCCTTAGGGCGCCGCCTCAGGAGGCAAACTAGCCTGTATTTTTTCGTTGCTGACCATCCACATGGGCGGGTTACCTCCTTTCGTTAGTGTCGCCTGAACGAGGCGCGGAAACAGGATAAACCTAAATTTCCAACTTGTCAATCAGCGGCTCGTTTAGCCTGACCCAAAATTAGAAAAAACTTAACTAGTAACAGCCTGGGGTGACCCACGTTTTTCCTATTAGTTTTTAGACTAAGGAGGTGTGTGATGGTTGCAGCAAAACGTGAAGACAGGAAACGAGGTTTATTCCTCATCTTAGGTAGCCTTGGGGTAATTGCCCTGATAGCTTTGGCATCCGCCTTTGGCTGGATCGAGGGGGGGACAACCTTGGCCGGCAGTGAGGGGGATGTTGGCGGGCTAACGGCCAGCGGCAGCGGTGGAAGCGAAAGGGGTAGCGGGAGCGAAGGCGGAGTCGCCTTAGTTGGCGCTGGCCTTGGGGCTGGGCCTGCTGAGCTTTCTGGTTCGGCGGATCGAGGTTGCTTGCTTGGTTTCATCTGCGTGGATTCCTCTGCGGAAGCTGGCGAAAACCAAGCGAAGAGTTCCGTTGATGAAGATGGCGCTAATGTAGATAACTAATCACAATCAAAACGATCAAAAAAACGACCCTTCCAAGGGTCGTTTTTTGATCGTGGGTTGAGGATCGGGTAGAGTCTTAGCCCGCTGGCATGCAGCGGGCTTTTACTATGGCACCGGGTTGGCGGGGAAGCTGCCTTCCGGCGCGTACCAGTCCGCCGGGTTGACGCCCGTAGTGACCTGGCCGGCTTGAACCACCACAGGCAACAGGCTGTGATTGGCGCAATCCACGCTGAGGCCGCAAGCCACCGCGGCGGTGTAACCGCCGCCGAAATCTCCGCCGAACAGATAGGCGACAATGAAATACTCGCCCGCCGGCAGGTTGTCGATCTGGTAGCTGGCTTGGCCATCGGCGGTGGCGCTCACAAACCAGGTGTCGCTGTCGGCGCTAAAGGCAACCACCTGCATCGCCGGAATCATTTCACTGGGATAGGACAGGCTGCCGGCGATGGAGCCGGGGGCAGACTGCACTTCGGCGCCAGGCGGCAGGGGCACATCGCCGGGGTTTCCGTACCAATCGCACACGTCGATGCCGGCAGTGGCGGCACCGCCGGTTACCTCAAACGAAAGCAGAGTGTGATCGCTGCAATCCGCGCTAAGGCCGCAACTCACCATTTGCGAATAGCTACCGCCAAAAGAAAAGTCTGGCAGCCAGGCAAAAGCGGTGTAGGTGCCTGCCGGGACTTCAGCGCTGAACGCAGTCTGGTTTTGGGCAATGGGCACCACCACGGGCTCAGCGGCTCCTGCCTGTTGCAGGTAGAGGTTCATCGGCGGGATGCCTTCGCTGGGGAAACACAACTTGCCTTCCATTACGCCGGTGAGCGCCGCCGGGCTGCTGCTCGTCACCTCCGGCGCGGCCGGTGGGTTGGCTTGCAACGTGGCCGCCACGATGGTGGCTACGGTATCAGCCTGAGACTGTCCAGAGCAGGCGGCCAGCAAGAAAAATAAAACCGAAAGCAGGATCCTTTTTTCCATTTCTCTCCGTTAGGGCGAAAATTTTCGCCAGTATAAGGGAATTGGAATTAGTTGTAAACAAAAACCCGCTGCGAAGCAGCGGGCTGAAGGTGGAGATGGCGGGAATCGAACCCGCGTCCGATCGATTAGGTGCGCACACGTCTACGAGCGTAGTCGGTTGTGCTTGTCGCCGCTTGGCCCACAACTGACAAGGGGGTCCGCGCGGCCATCCGTTAGGTCTTTCGTGCGGTGAACGGAGTCTCGCACGGCACTCCGGCATTGTCTCGCCCGCTCCCACCCAGCCGGAGGGAGGGTGGGGCGAACGCGGCTCACTAGGAGCCGAGCAGTCACTCGCTAACCGGTTTTAAGCGGCGAGCGGGAGGGCTGCGTAGTCAGTGCTTTTGGCACTTGATTGTTGCGCTGAGTTAACGAGGTCGGCGCCTCTCGGCTCGCAATGTGCGACCAGCCTCAACCGTCGAAGCCAGTCATCCCCAAGCATGGAAATTATAGCACCGGCGTGTAAGCGCTGTATTAGAACCAGAGTTCACCGCACCCAGAAAAACCTACACAATCTCTGTTGCATCCCTCCATATTTTCTCCACAGTGCTCCGATAAAGTGAGCTTTACAACCCTAAACCAATGGAAGGATGAATATGAAAGCATTTGTGTACGAAAGATACGGCTCACCGGAGGTGCTTGAACTCCGCGAGATCGAGAAACCAATCCCATCCGACGAGGAGGTGCTGGTGCGAGTCCATGCGACCTCGGTGAACCCGGTGGAGTGGCACACAATGACGGGCTTGTTCTTGGCCCGCCTGACGGGCGGATTGCTAAAACCCAAGGAGACGAGATTGGGGGTTGATTTTGCCGGGGTGGTAGAGGCCGTGGGCAAGAACGTCAAGGACTTTCAGATTGGGGATGAAGTTTTTGGCGGCAGGAACGGGGCTTTCGCCGAGTACGTATGCGTCCGCAAGGCAATTGCGCTCAAGCCGACGAATATAAGCTTTCAGCAGGCGGCAGCCCTGCCTGTGGCAGCCCTCACCGCGCTGCAGGGGCTGCGCGATCATGGCAAGATCCGGCCGGGAAGCAAGGTCTTGATCAACGGGGCTTCGGGGGGCGTAGGCACCTTTGCGGTGCAGATCGCCAAAGCCCTTGGTGCCGAAGTGACCGCCGTTTGCAGCACGCCAAATGTCGAACTCGCCAAATCACTGGGCGCTGACCAGGTGGTCGATTACACCAAGGAGGACTTCACCCGCAGCGGGCAACGTTACGACCTGCTGCTGGACATCGCCGGCAGCCGCTCGTGGTCGCAGTACAAACGCATCCTTACCAAGGATGCCATCCTGGTCATCGTCGGCGCCAAAACCAAGAATCGCATCATTGGCCCCCTAAATCACGTCATCAATCTGAAACTAGCCTCGCTAGGCGCGAGCCAGAAGGTGGCTTTCTTCATTGCACAATTCAAGCGCGAGGACTTTGCCGTTTTGCGAGAGCTTGTAGAGACCGGGAAGGTAACTCCCGTCATTGACCGCCAGTACGAGTTTGACGAACTCCCAGAGGCGATGCGTTACCTGGGCACGGGTCATGCCCGCGCTAAGATCGTGGTCACGATGAACGGCAAGCGTAAAAAATAGAGTGGAATCGGGGCCGAAGGCCTTTGGTTTTCGCCTTCTGCCATGGTTCTAGCATTCAACTAGCATGTCTTATACTTTCAACATGGCCGAACTCATCCTGGTGGTAGACGACGAACCCAAGATCGTGCGCCTGGCCCGCGATTATCTGGTCAAGAATGGTTTCC
>DATBWP010000275.1:0-5662 GCA_036514735.1 Anaerolineales bacterium | reverse complement strand
CGAGCGTAGCCAGGCGCTGGAAAACGTGGTGAGCCGCGCAGCGCCGAACGTGGATTTTTTCCTGTATTCCCTCTTCGCCGGCGCAGTAATCAGCCTGGGCTTGCTATTCGACTCTCCCTATCTGTTGATCCTTGGCGCGCTCATCGCGCCGTTGATGGCTCCCCTGGTGGGTGTGGCTTTGGGCGCATCTCTTGGCTCGCCGCGTCACTTTGCGCGCAGTGCGGCAGGGTTGTTGGTTGGCTGCGCGCTAGTTTTCCTGACCGGTGGACTGGCTGGCCTGGCCGCGCAAAACAACGCACTCACGCTGGTTTTTATCCATGCCCAGTTTAATTGGTTCGCGCTGTTAGCCCTGGCCGTGGCTGGAGCGTTGATTGCGGGCACGCTGATCCGTGATCAACATGCCGAACTGCCCAGCATGCTGCTGGCCTATGGAGTGTATGTGCCCCTGGCATCCGCCGGTTTCGGGCTGGGCAGCGGGCTGCCCCACCTGTGGCCGGATGCCCTGGTGGTGTTTGCCATCCATCTGGCCTGGGGCATCTTGTGCGGGGCGGCTGCCCTCGTTTTTGCGGGATTCCGGCCTCCTACCGTTTTCGGTTACTCCATTGGCGCGGCAGTGCTACTTGTTGCGGTGCTAATCTTTATCGGATTTACCGGCGCAGGCGCGGTATTCGGCGCAAGGATCGGCTTACCCACCCTGACCCCGAGCCGCACGCCCACCGCGACCCAAACACCAACCCCCAGCCTCACGCCCACCCCCAGCCGGACCCCGACCGCCACGCGTACCCTGACACCCACTCCATCTGAAACCACGACCCCGACGCCCACTCCGGTCATTGCCATTATCCAAGTAGAAGAAGGCAGTGGTGTTTTCTTGCGAACGTCACCGGCAGGCCAGGCCTTCACCACGTTATTGAACGGCACGATCGTTCACCTCCTACCGGAGGAAACCACCGAAGCCGGAGGCCAACTTTGGTTGCACATTTACGTCCCAGCCTTGGGGCGAGACGGATGGATTTTGCAAGACCTGGTGGTGACCGCCACTCCCCTGCCCAGCCAAACGCCTTAGTTCGTTGACGTGCCTAGCCCTGTCTGGTAGAATGCGGTCCGCTTTGCAACGGGCAGCGCCCAAGCACCATATCCGAGACCGAGGAACTGAATGGAAATCTTATTGTTAGAAGATGTGTACAAATTAGGCCGCGCCGGCCAGGTGAAAAAGGTGGCTAGCGGGTATGGCCGTAATTTTCTGATCCCCCAGGGGCTCGCCATCCCCGCCACCAAAGGCGCGCTGCAGCAAGCCGAACGAATTGCGGCTGAAGCAAACAAAAAGCGCACAGCCTTGAACACTGAAATGAGTGCCGTGGCGGAAAAATTTTCCGGGCTGCGTTTGCTTTTCCCCGCCCGCGCGGGCGAAACAGGCAAACTTTACGGTTCCATCACCACGCAGATGCTGGCCGACCAAATCACCGAAAAGATTGGCCTGCAGCTCGATAAACGCCAGATCCATTCACAACCGCTGCGCTTGCTGGGTTTGCACAAAGCCGCGGTGCGTCTGACCATGGACATCATCCCCGAATTCGAAATCGTAGTCTTCCGGGAAGGCGAAAACCCCGAAAATTACATGATTCCGGCCGAACAATTAGCCGCAGCCGCCGAAGCTGCCCAACCGAAACACGAAGAAGCAGCAATAGCCGCCCCAGAACCGGTGCCGGCCAAAGCTGCCGAGAAAGCAGAAACTGAAGAAGAAAAATAGACAGCCTGCCACGCAGGTACAATTTGAATTCACCATAGCAATCAGCCTGCCGCGTTCTTTGGGCGGGCTGATTTATTTCCGAGGATAAGCAAGTTAAAGTGAGCACAACGGAAATTGGACAGCAGTTGCGCCAGGCACGCGAAGCCCGCGGCATACAGCTTTCCGAGGCAGCCAGGGCCACTCGCATCCGCAGCCATTATTTGCTAGCCCTCGAAGAAGGCGAATTTGGCTTACTGCCATCCCCGGCCCAGGTGCGCGGATTTTTGCGGGCTTACGCCACTTTCCTGGAACTAGATCCGCAATCACTGCTCGATTCACTCCAACCCACATTGCCTGAGGAACAACCAGCAGCTCCAGTTTCGCCAGCGCCGTCTAAGACAGAAACGCGGAATGGCCAAGTCCCGCTTATCTTTACCGAGCTTGGCGCGCAATTGCGCGAACGACGCGAAAGCCTGAAGCTGTCCTTAACCGAGATCGAAGAAAACACCCATATCCCCGAACACCAAGTGCAGCGTTTGGAGCAAGGCAATTTCGATGCCTTTCCCTCACCCAGCCAGGCGCGCGGTATGCTGGGCAACTATTCCGATTTCCTTGGCCTGGACAGTAACGCGATCCTGCTGCGCTATGCAGAAGCCCTGCAGCAGCGCCTGCAAGCCAAACAAGCCGCCCTGCCACTCAAACCCAGGCCGCAAAAACCTAAACTAATCTTCCGGCTGCCACCCTGGCTTGTCCCTTTGGTTTCCCGCGATATCCTGTTCGGCGGTCTGGCAGGGCTGATCCTGCTGTTTTTCGTGGTCTGGAGTATTGGGCGGATTGCCGCCGCCCGCGCAGCCCAAGGCCCGGAGCCAACCGCCCCGCCTCTCACCGGATTGCTGCTTTCCACACCGCAAGCGACCAGCGGCTCCCCCACCAGCCAACCAGGCACGCCGGGCTCAATCAACCTGCTCGAAGGCCAGACCCCCACCCCGGGTCTGTTTGGTGAAGCCACGTTCGAAGTTGGCAATACTGGCGCCATTCAACTCCGCCTCAACTCCTTGCAGCGCACCTGGATGCGCGTCACCGTGGATGGTCAGGTGCAATTCGAAGGCCGCACCCAGCCGGGCGAAACGTACAATTTTTCCGCGACCGGGCAAATTCTGCTGCTTTCTGGTAACGGGGCTGCTCTGCGCGCCTTCATGAACGAACAAGACCTGGGCTTTTTGGGTATTTATGGCGAAGTAGTCAATATCGTCTTCACGCGGGAAGGCGCAGCAACGCCCACGCTTTCGCCCACGCCCACCTTCGACCCTGGTTTGCTGACGGCAACCGCGAATGCCGCCCTGACCCCAAGTGCCACCGCGACCCCAACACCGCCCCCCAGCCCGGAGCCAACAGAAACAGCAGGCGGCAGCCCTTAGCCGGCGCATGATGAGCACGCAACAATCGTTCCACCTGGTTTCACTGGGTTGCGCCAAGAACGCAGTCGATTCGGAATCGATGGCGCAACTGTTGGTGGGTGACGGCTATTCGGCCAGTGCAGATCCCGGCCAGGCAAATATTCTGATCGTCAACACCTGCGGCTTTATTGGGCCGGCGCGCGAAGAGTCTTATCAAGTGCTGGGCGAATTGGCCGCGCAAAAAAGGAGCGATCAGTGGCTAATTGCCGCCGGCTGCCTTAGCCAGCGCTACGGAGCGGAAGTCGTCCAACGCATTCCGGGGGTGGATGCGCTGCTAGGGACCCGCCGCTGGATGGATATCCTTGATCTGGTGGATAAGCTGCGCCGCCGCACTCATCCCGAGCCGCTCTATCACCTACCTGAGAATGCGGCCACCGTTGGCCGGGATGAAGGCAGTGTGCTGCGCGTTGCCCAGCAGGGGCCCAGCGCCTACCTGAAAATTGCCGATGGCTGCCGCCGCCCCTGCGCCTTTTGCGCCATTCCTCTGATCAAGGGAACCCTGGTAAGCCGACCGCAGACAGCCATCCTGGCTGAAGCCCGGGCACTGCAGGCAGCCGGGGTGCGCGAGATCATATTGATTGCCCAGGACAGCACGGATTACGGGCACGAGTTGGGAGCGCACGAGGGATTGTCCAGCTTGCTCGAGGGGTTGGTGAAGGAAGTGCCGGACGTAGATTGGATCCGCATCTTGTATAACTTTCCGGGTTCAGTAAGTGACCGCCAGATCGAAGTGATGGCAACTCACAAGCAGCTCATCCCCTATTTGGATATGCCTTTACAGCATGCACACCCGGCCATGTTGAAACGCATGCGCCGGCCGGCCAACATGGAATGGGTGCAGCGCACTATCGCCAAGATGCGCGCGGCGTTGCCGGGATTGGCGATGCGTTCGACCTTTATTGTGGGTTACCCTGGTGAAACGGAGGCTGAATTTAAAACTCTGCTCGACTTCATCGAAGAGATCAGGTTCGACCGATTAGGCGTATTCACCTTTTCTTTCGAGCAGGGAACCGCCAGCGAACCACTTGGCGATCCAATCCCACAAGAAGTAAAGGACGAGCGCGAAGACAGGTTGATGCAGTTGCAGCAACGAATCTCACTGGAAAACAACCAAGCTCTGGTAGGCCAAACGTTAGACGTACTTATCGAAGGGCACGGTGAGGTGGAGGGTACAAAGGAACCTATCGCCGTGGGGCGCAGTTATCGTGACGCGCCCGAGATCGATGGCCTGGTCTTCGTAGAAGGGAAGCCACCTATCGGCGAGTTGGTGCCTGTGCATATCACCGGGGCGATGCCTTACGACCTGAGCGGCGAGGTGGAGACTGCCCGGAACGTGATCACGTTGGAGGGGCTAGAGGCTTGAGATTAGAGATTGGAGATTAGAGCTTGAATATTAGTAAATTGGTAATTAGTAATATTTGGCTATCGGGTAAGCGAAAATAACAAGCTGGCAAAGCCCCCACCCAGGACCAACCAGAACGAATTCAAGCGAAAACGGAACAAGAGCAGCGCTGCGATCAACCCGATCACCAAGCTGGGGACATCGACAAAGGACGCCGCGCCCAACTGCCAGGTGACGGCCGCCATTAACCCTAGCGCGGAAATGTTCACGCCATCTAAGAAGGCAGCAGCGATCGGCGAGGAACGCAAACGCGGGATCCACGGGTTGCTGAGCCAAACGAAGAGAAAAGATGGCAAGAAAATGCCCAGGGTAGCAACCAAGCCACCGGGCAGCCCGCCCAGTAGATAGCCAATAAACGTAGCGCTGGTGAACAAGGGCCCTGGAGTGACTTGCCCGATGGCTACCGCGTCCAATAATTGCTGGTCGGTAAGCCAGGCCAGCCGCTCCACAAACTCGGCGCGCAAGAAGGTCAACAGGACGTAGCCGCTGCCAAAAAGCACGGCGCCGATTTTAAGGAAAGATAAAAACAGGGCGCCTAGGCTGAAGACGGGAGCAGCCAGCGGGGCGGAAAGTAAGCTTAAGGGGACAAAGAAGGCTGTCGCTTTGGTTAATTTTCCTTGTTGTGCCAACTGAACGATCATGCCAATCGCTGCGCCCCCGAACAGCAAGAGAATCTCGTTTATTCCAAGGAAGTACAAGCATAGCACTCCCACCCCGAGGAGGGCGAGCCAAAGGTTCTTGACCGCGGTCAGGCCAAGCTTCCAGAGTGCTTGCAATATGAGGACGATGACAACGGGTTTAATGCCAAACAACAGCCAGGTAACTTGAGGAGTATCGCCATATTCGACATAGAGCCAGGCCAAACCCAGCACGATCAACACGGCCGGGCCGATGAAGCACAACCCGGCTAAGACCAACCCGCGCCAGCCGGCCTGGCGCATCCCGATGTGGATGGCGATCTCCGTAGAATTGGGGCCGGGGATTAAATTGGTCGCCCCCAATAAATCAAGAAAATCCTGCTCACTCAACCATTTGCGCCGGATCACCACCTCGTCATGCATCATGGCAATGTGG
>DATBWP010000274.1:0-7438 GCA_036514735.1 Anaerolineales bacterium | reverse complement strand
CATCCAGATCAACGTGCCGCAAGTCTTTGTGGGCATGCTGATCGGTGGCGCCCTACCCTGGTTGTTCTCTTCGTTCGCCATCCAGGCGGTGAGCCGGGCGGCCTCCCTCATCGTAGTAGAAAGCCGCCGCCAGTTCAAACTAGGCGTGCTCACAGGCAAGGTGAAGCCGGATTATCGCCAGGCGGTCAGCATCTCCACGACCGCGGCACAGAAAGAGCTCGTCCCGCTGGCCTTGCTGGGCGTGATCACCCCGATCCTGCTCGGCCTGCTGCTAGGGGTGAACGCTTTGGGCGGCTTCCTGGCGGGCATTATCCTCTCCGGGCAACTACTGGCGGTGTTCATGAACAACGCCGGCGGTGCCTGGGATAACGCCAAGAAACTGATCGAAGACGAGCCCAGAAACCCGGCCAAGAACCTGGGCAAAGGCTCCGAACGCCACAAGGCAGGCGTGGTAGGCGACACGGTCGGCGACCCGATGAAGGACACCGCCGGCCCGGCGCTGAACCCGATGATCAAGGTGGTGAACCTGGTCTCGGTGATCATTGCCCCGGTGGTGGTGCAGGTCACCAAGCTGGGCGTCATCGAGATCGGCGCGGCGTTGGTGCTGGTGGGCATCCTGTGGTGGGCTATCCGCACCAGCAAGCGCACGGCGCCGGCAATCAAGTAAAGCTGAGGGCAAGGGGGATTGCACGGAAAGACAAAGAGGCCGCGGTTAGCGGCCTCTTTTTTGCGGTGGAATTGCTATTGTCTTTTTTTCAATTTAGCTGGATGGACGTAATGGCTAATAGATTATTCTTCGCTCCGTTACGACTGACTTTGCCAGCCTAACTAGCTCAGAATGAAACCTAAATTTATGCGACCTTTTCGCCAACAGTTTCAATTTCTTCCTGCTTTTTGAATTGGCTCATGTAAAGCTCGTAATAGAAACCTTTCTTTTCCAGTAGTTCGGTGTGCTTGCCGCGCTCAATGATCTCACCGTTATTCAGCACCAGGATCACGTCGGCGTGGCGGATGGTACTGAGCCGGTGGGCAATCACGAAGCTAGTGCGGCCGGCCAGCAGCTTTTCCAGCGCCTGCTGGATCAGCCGCTCGGTACGCGTATCCACGCTGGAGGTAGCTTCGTCGAGAATCAGGATGCGCGGGTCGGCCAGGGCGGCGCGGGCGATAGCCAGCAACTGGCGCTGGCCCTGACTGAGGCCAGAGCCGCGCTCGCCGAGCACGGTCTGGTACTGATCGGGCAAGCGCTCAATGAAGGTGTCGGCGTGGGCTAGTTTGGCAGCCTGCAACACCTCCTCATCGCTTGCTGCTGGGCGACCAAAGCGGATGTTCTCCATCACGGAGGCGCTGAACAGGAAGGTATCCTGCAGCACGATACCGATCTGCTTGCGCAGCGATTCTGCGCTTACCTCGCGCACGTCGTAGCCATCCACTTTCACCGAGCCGCCGGTGACGTCATAAAAGCGGGGGATGAGATTGATGATGGTAGTTTTGCCCGCCCCCGTGGGGCCGACGATAGCGATGGTTTGGCCGGGTTCTGCCACAAAAGAGAGATCCTTTAGCACCGGTTCATCTTCTTTATATTCAGCCTCCACATGGTCGAATTCAACCCGCCCCTGAATTTCGCCTAAGACCAGGGCGCCGAGTTTGTCCTGGAAGGCGGGTTGCTCATCCAGCAGGCCAAAAATACGTTCGGCGCCGGCCACCGCGCTCTGGATGTTGCCCCACAGCACCGAGATCTGCTGGATGGGTTGGTTGAAACGTTGCACGTACCCCAGGAAGGTGATCACCAAACCCAGGGAGACCACGGTGCCAAACAACGAAGCCCCATTGAGCAAAGCCAAGCCACCTACGGCGGTGACAAGGGCCATGCCGAGGTAGCCCAGGGCCTCGAGCACGGGCGCCAGCGCCGAAGTGAAGGCCACGGCGCGCACGTTTGCATCCCGGTTGGCCGCATTGGCGGCGCGGAAATTCTCGATATTCTCTTCGGCGCGATTGAAGGCCTGCGATTCGCGCACGGCAGCGATGGTTTCCTGCAAGTTGGCGTTCACCGAGCCCATTTCCAGGCGGGTCTTGCGGAAGGCTTTGCGCGCCTGGTCCGAGAACCATAAGGTAGCGAGGAGCATCAAAGGCGTAACCACCATGCTGAGCAGGGCGAAAGGCAAGTTCTTGGTGAGCATGTTGTAGGCGATCCACAATAAGAGCAGGATGCCGCCGACCACGTTCACCAGGGCGAAGCTGAGGGCCTGCTGAATCGTGTCGCTGTCGTTGGTGATGCGGCTCATCAGATCGCCGGCCTCATGCTCCACAAAATAGCCGATGGGCAGCCGGTGGAGGTGCTTGAAAATTGCCACGCGCAGGGTGCGCAGCACATGCTGCCCGGCCCAGCTCATGGCATAAAACGTCAGACCGGTAAGCACGGAGGTGAGTATAAATAAGGCGATCAGGATCACCAGCACCCCGCCCAAGCCGGCGATAAGTTGGCCGGTGCTCAGGCTGACCGAAGCGGATGGCAGCGGCACATTGAGCCAGCCAAGGATGGCTTTCACGGCAGCCTGGGTGGCGCCCTGGGCGGGTTGGTCGCTGGCCAGCCAGCAGCTACCTTGCGAAGCGGACTCAGCTTGGCCCACCAAGGGGGAATTCGAAAAGGCATCCGCGGCGGGCGGCGCCAGAAAGCAATCCACCACCTGGCCGGTCAGTTCTGGGTTGGTCACCTGAGCCCAGGTGGAAAACACCATGAATACCACAGCCAACAGAATCACGGCCCAATACGGTTTGAAATAACCGGCCAGGCGCGCCAGGGTCTGCCCGGCAGATTTGGGCTTTAATATGTCCCGGTCAAGAAGAAAACGTTGGTTCCCAAACATCCATTAATCTCCAATGGGTTATGCGTTATTTGACATCAGCCACGAGTTGCGAGTTATAAATCTCGGCGTAAATTTCACTGTCCTCCATCAAGTCGGCGTGACGGCCGCGCGCCACGATCTTGCCTTTATCCATTACCAGGATCTGGTCAGCATACATCACCGTGCTAATGCGTTGGGCAATGACAAACGAAGTGCGGCCCTTCATCAACTTGTCGAGGGCGGTCTGGATCTGGGTTTCGGTCTGCACGTCCACGCTGGAGGTGGAATCGTCCAAAATGAGGATGCGCGGGTCGAGCAACAGAGCGCGGGCGATGGCGATGCGCTGTTTCTGGCCGCCGCTGAGGGAAGCGCCGCGCTCGCCCACCGGGGTCTCGTAGCCCTGGGGGAAGGAGAGGATGAAATCGTGGGCGGCGGCGGCTTGCGCGGCGCCGGTCACCTCTTCCATCGTAGCATCCGGTTTGCCAAAGGCGATATTGTCGCGGATGGAACCGGTGAACAGGGTTGTTTCCTGCAGGACGATACCAATCTGTTTGCGCAACGAGGCCAGGGTGAGGTCGCGCAGGTCATAACCGTCAATGGTCACGCGGCCTTCCGAGGGGTCGTAGAAGCGCGGCAGCAAATTGATGATGGAAGTCTTGCCCGAACCAGTGGCCCCCAGTAAAGCCACGGTCTGGCCGGGGAGAGCTTCGAAACTTACGTGGTCCAATACCGGGTCGCCGCTACCAAAGTAGCGGAAGGTGACGTCTTCAAAATTGATCACACCCTTAACCGCGGGCAGGTCGATGGCCCCGGGCTTATCGGTCACATCCGACTTGGCATCCAAAATCTCAAAAACGCGGTTGGCGGAGGCCATGGCCTGGCCGAATTGGGTGATGATGAACCCGAACTGCGCCAAGGGGAAGAACAGGTAAATCAGGTAGAGGCTGAATTCCTGCCACTGGCCGATGGTGAGCGTGCCGTTGATGATCTGCACCCCGCCGGCGTACAGGGTGGTGGCTTGGCCCAGGCTGGCCACCAGGATAATGAGCGGGAAGAGGAAGGTGAAGAGGCGCGAGATCCTGATCTGTTGATTCATCACCGCGTCAGCGGACAGATCGAACTTGTGCTGCTCCTCGCGTTCACGGGTGAACGCTTTGACCACTTTGATTCCTGCTAAGTTCTCCTGCAGGATGGTGTTCAGGGCGGACAGCTTTTTCTGGACCTGGGCAAACAAGGGTTGTGTAATGGCGCCAAAAACGCCAAAGAGGATAATGGCGACCGGCAGGATCCAAATGGTTACCAGGGCTAGTTGGCTGTTGGTGGTGAATAAGATAACCAGCGTGACCGTGACCAGCAACAGGGCACCGACCAATTGCACCAAGCCCTGGCCGAGGAAGAGGCGCACCTTTTCCACGTCATCAGTGGCGCGGATCATCAGTTGGCCGGTCTGGTTGCGATCGTGATAAGAGAAGGACAAACGCTGAATCTTGGCGTAGAGTTCGTTGCGCAGGTCGAAGGACACAGCCTGCGAATTGCGCTCGGACCAGAAGGCCTGCAGGAAAGCGAAGAGGCCGCGCAGCGCGGCAAACAAGACGATGGCCGCCGCCGCCCAGACCAGGACGGAGGGCGCCCCGCTTTGCTGAAGTGTGAGCCGGGATACCAATTCCGCCTGGCTTAAATCCGCTGGGTAATTCAGGGCTTCCATAATACGCGGCAGAGCTTGCGCCATCAGGGTTTCGGGAATCTGGGCCAGGGCATCCAACACCTGATGCGCCAGCACGCCCTGGGTGACCGCGTCGATAATATTGCGCAACAAACGCGGCACGGCCAACTGCGCCAGGCTGGCGATCAGCAGGAAAATATAGGGAAGCCAAGCCCTCCAGCCGAGGCGGAACAGGTAACGAATGGAACGCCTAAAAAGTCCCTTGGGCATGGGGGGCCGCCCGGCCTTGGTTCGGCCGCGGGGAATGGTTTGGGTTGCCTGCACTCGATGATCCTTTCGGTTTACGCGGTTCCGCAATACACAGGCAAAGAGGCGATGCCTGGAATGTTATTTAGCAAACGGGCTAATCTTCACGACTTTCTTCCACCAAATGGGGCAAGGTTTGAAGTTCCAGGGGCTCATCAAATAACCCGAGGAGCACCTCCAGGCCGCGCTCGACCTCGGTGAGCTCAGCTGAAGTCAGCCTGCTTAGGCGGTTGGCCATCAGGCCGACCAAGCGCTTGTGCTCATTGGCCAGCACTTGCCGCCCCTTGCGAGTTAGCTTGATCTGCATCACCCTGCGATCGATGGATGAATTCGATCGTTCCAACCAGCCCCGCTCCACCAGGGTTTGCACCGTCTCTGACATACTTGGCAGGCTCACGTCCTGGTGTTGAGCCAGCTGGCTGATGCTGCAACGCTTCGCCGAGAGCACGTGCAGGATGCGGAAGTGAGCGGGGGTGAGGTTATTCGAGCCGCGCCGCGCTTCGGCGATGGTGGTGCGCATCACGGCAGGGAATACTTCCCAGAACTTACGAGCAGCAGCCAAGGCGTGTGGGTTCATTTGGCAAGGGTTCCTAATAGTTAGGATGGCTAAGTATATAGGCAGACTGGATGAAAGTCAATATCCAAAAATAGGCGAGCCTTGATCTCGCCCTCCAGTGAAAGTCGATGCAGGGTGCAGAACCGAACCAAAACCCCCGATGGCAAGCAGCTTGCAACTTCCATGGAGAAATGGCATACTAATTTTTCAGGAGAGATGTTGACAACCATCCCATTACGAGATTACCTAAGCGGGGTCGAAGAATTAATCGACGGCGGCCAGATCGACGACGCGCTGGCTCATTGCCGCCAAATCCTCAAGACCTTTCCCAAACATGTAGATACCTACCGCATGATGGGCAAGGCTTACCTGGAAGGCCATCGCTACAACGAGGCCAACGATATCTTCCAGCGGGTGCTGTCATCCTGCCCGGACGATTTCGTCGCCCACATCGGCATGAGCATCATCCGCGAAGAGGCCGGAGACCAGGATGGCGCTATTTGGAATATGGAACGGGCATTCGAAGCCCAGCCATCCAACCGGGCGGTGCAGGATGAGCTGCGCCGCCTCTACGGGAAGCGGGAGGGTTATGAGCCGCCCAAGGTGCGGCTGACCCGCGGGGCGCTGGCGCGTATGTATGCGCACGGCGGACTCTACAACCAGGCCATCAGCGAGCTGCTTGGCGCTCTGGCAGATGAGGGCCAGCGACCAGACCTGCAAGTTTTGCTGGCGGAGATGTACTTCAAAAACAACCACCAAACCGAGGCCATTGAGGTTTGCAGCAAGCTCATTGAAAAACTGCCTTATTGTCTGTACGCCAACCAGGTGATGGCAGAGATCTTAAAGAGCAACCAGCGCGAGGTAGAAGCCAGACCTTATTGGGAGCGCGTTGAAGAACTGGACCCCTATGCATCTCAGGTGAATTCGCTAACCCCACCGGAAAGTGTGCGCGCCGACAGCGTGAACGTCCAGCAATTAGTCCTGGAAAGCCCGGCAGCCCAGCATACACCCAAAGCCTGGACAGGTGCGCTGGACGCGGCAGACTTGAGGGCGGCAGGCAAAGAAGAATTACCCGATTGGCTCTCATTCGAAGAAGAAAGCCGGGTAGTCCCTGAGGAGGGAAAAGCTTCCGCGGCAGAAGTCGAGACTGGGCCGTCCGTGCTGGGCAGCCTGGAAAACCTGGAGCCGGCTTCCCCGGTTGAAGAACCGGCTGCTGAACAACCCAGCAGCGCTTCACCATTTAGCAAGATGCCATCCGCGGCGCTGAACAACGATCAAGTCCCCGATTGGTTGCGCGAATTGGGTCCGGCCACCGGTACGCTCTCCTCGGAGCATATTGAAGAAGAAAGCGGATCCACCGCCAAGACCGATAAACTAAAATCAGCGGCTGACGGCGATGAAGGCCTGGGTTGGCTGGAACGCCTGGCCGCCGACGAGGGAGCCGCAGAAGAGGAATTGCTGACCTCTCCCGAGGACCGCGAGCAGGCAAACCCCGATTGGGCTCCCCCTGCCGAAACACCGCCGCAAAAGAGCGGAACCTTGGCTTGGCTGGATGAAATGGAAGCCGAGGATGAAGCCGAAAAGTTGGCCAAGTCCCAGCCAACGGCCAACGTGGAAAAAAAGCCGGAACAAGAACCAAGCCAAGAACCTGAACAAGGGGTGACCACACCTACCTGGTTAAAAGATTTGACTCCAGCAGCGGAAGAAGGCGCCAAAGAATCTGAGACCCTGGAGCCCGGCCCGCTTGAAGAAGCGCCCGATTGGCTGGACGAACTGCGGCCGGGCAGCAAACCATTGCCTATTGAAACCACGGAAGAAGTTCCTGCCGGGCAGGAAGAGGTCTGGCATAGCGGCGGCGATCTGAGCAAATTGGATTGGCTGGACGAACAGAACCCCAGCGAACAACCTAAGGAGAGCGCCTGGGTGCCGGAAGCAGAGCTGGTGGAAGGCGAAGATGTGGAAGCCCCGGCAGCCGAGCCTGCACCAGCGCCTCCGGTAAGCCAACGGCAGACGGCGCGCCTGGCAGCCGTTGAGAGCGCCGAATCCTGGCTGGAGCAGGCGCGCCAGGCG
>DATBWP010000273.1:0-2799 GCA_036514735.1 Anaerolineales bacterium | reverse complement strand
TAAATCGTTTCGGCGATCTCCAGCACCTTGGGGTCGTTTGGCGCCAAGAGCAGCGCCAGGCGGATCTCGCCCAGGGCTCGCACCGTCTCCTCGGTCGTATTCTGCGCATACCCTGCCCAATAGGCGTGGGCGCTCAAAAGGTCGGCGAAGCCGGCGTGCCAAAGGGCATCCTCGGGGAGCAAACTTAAAGCCTGCTCATAGGCTGCGACGCTTAATTGATAGAGTTCGATGCCACCCGCGTCCTCGCGAAAGCCTTTTCGATAGGGCCAAATCGCCTTATAAGCTTTCCCCAGGCGGCCCCAAGCCTCGCCGTCCTGCGGGTCCGTGGCCACCTTTTCCCGCTCAACCAACACTTGCTTCCACGCCTGGGGCATCACCAGCGAGACTTCAAAGTTGTCCTGGTCGCTGGGTTCAAGATCGGTAAAGCGCCAGTGGATCTCGGACCCGGAAAAGACCGCGCCGGTTGTAGTTTGGGACCAGCCGATCTGTTCATCGAGGATCACGTTTTGCGGGTCGGCCGCATAAGGCAGGCGCACAATGATCTCGCCGCTGCCGATGCTGTCCTGCCAGCCCGCTCCGGTCTGCAGCAAGTAATAGAAGGCAACGAAAGGGTACTCGCCAGTCCCTTCGAGATCGTACGAGACCTGGATGGACACATCCTTTCCTGCCGGAAAACTTACCTCAAATTCTGCCCACGGCACCTGCTCGTCTTCATAATAGAACTCGGGTTCATCGATGCGCCGGAAAACTAGCCGCGCCCCGTTGACGCGGATCTCGATGTTTTCGATCTCGGGATAATTGGAAAAGCCATCACTAAAGGCGATGGGGAAACGTACTGCCATCGTCTCGTCCTGGCTGCCCAGATTACGCATCGTGAAATCGGCGCTGACCCTGGCCTGGCCCAGGCTGTCCGCAGGCGCATCGGCCAGCACTTCAATAAGCACGGTCTCAGCCAGCATGCGCACCCGAGTCGCTTCTTCCCCCGGCACGAGATTGGAACCGGGCGGCTGATGGGGTGGGGCGATATCCGCCAAACTGGGGGTAGCCAGCAGCAAGGCGGCCAACAGTCCGAGCCCAGCGCCCAAGGCCAGCTTGGTGGGCGAAAAACGATGGATTTTTTCCCTGGTTTTAGTCATCACCGAGACCTTGCCCCTCACGTTTTAGACGAACTTCGCTTTGCATTCATATTACCTACAAAGGTATCCCCTGACAACTGTCTACTGCCAACTGTCTACTGCCAACTCTTTACTGTCTACTGTACTGTCACCAAGCTATTTTAGTAACCCTCGGCTTTCCAGCGCCGCGCGAGTCATTGGGCGCAGATCACGGCTGAACGTGCAGGTGCGTTCGAAAGTCTTCAAACTAAAATCATTGCGATCTTGGTGATAACTGCGCATGGCTGGATCCCAGTCCTTAGATCCCGACAAGTACTCATGCAGCTCCCGCGCCAGGGTTACCGCGCCCGTGGCGCCCTGGTCGATCCCCTGGCCAGACCAGGGGTCCATCACCATGCCCGCGTCGCCTGCCAGCGCCCAGCCAGGGCCATACGGAACGCGCAGAATGCCGGGAATGCTGCCGGTGCCGCGCACGGGGCTTTGGCGCGCCGCCATAGCCACTCGGTCTTTAAGCGCGGTCATCGCTTGCAGCTCCTGCTCAAGGCGACCATTGGGATCGCGCTTGAATTCGGTGAAATCGGCAATTGGCACCGAAGCCGCCACCAGCGTGAGAGATGCGTCACAGGGGAAGCAATAGACTAAATAATTTCCACGATAATGGAATTCAGCGGCTGGGCCTTTGTTGGCTTGGATGCCTTTATAATACGCGTAATACATGGCCCGGTTCACCGGCTCCTGGCGTTCCACTTGCGCTCCGGCTTGCTTGGCGACAAGTGAATACAGGCCATCTGCTCCCACCACGACCCGCGCGGTGGCTTGATGCTGGCCTTCGCCGTCTCTCCAGCGTACTCCGTTCACCCTGCCATCCTGGCGCAATAGCTCAACCACCACCGCGCCTTCCTTCATCTCAACCCCAGCAGTCGCCTTGGCGTTTCGCACGAGGATGTCATCCAGGGTAATGCGGCGCACACACAGGTAAAAGGGGAAATCGTCCGGCCTATCCACAGGCTCGGGGAAAATGATGCCGTCAATTACGTTGTAATTCACGGTTAAGGCCGGCGCGCTGGCCAGCACTTGGTCAAGCACCCCAGCCGTTTGAAAGGCACGCAAAGCCGGCGCTCTAAAAAAGTGGGTGGAAAGGGAATCGCTGGGGAATTTCGCCCGATCCAGCAGGAGGACCCGATGGCCGTTTTGCCCCAACAAGGCGGCAGCCAGTGACCCGGCAACCCGGGCGCCGACAACAATTACATCGTAATCTGTTGTCGTTTTGGGCATCTAATGGATTCGATTGGCGGATGCGGGTGGCGAGCTGCCAGAAAACAGCTAACCTTTGTGTTTGCCGATGGTCTCAGCGAGGTTGCCCGGTGAAAAGTTTTCCAGCTGGACTACGGTGGCATCTTTTCGAAAGGCGGGAGGCAAAATACTTAAGGCATCCTGCTTGCTATCCATCTCGGCAATGATCCAAGCTTTATGCACATTGTCCGAACAGCCCCATTCAGCGTTGGTCAAAAAATGAGATCCAGTTCTCATAAAAATTTCAACGGCTCGTTCGCAGGCTTCTCTGGTATCGCCATGCGGAACTTCGATCAGAAACTTTGGCATAGGACGGTCCTTTGGCTCAAGGGGTAACGAAATTATAGTACCGAAAATCCCAAAACCTTGACCCCCTCAATCTACATCCAGT
>DATBWP010000272.1:0-8245 GCA_036514735.1 Anaerolineales bacterium | reverse complement strand
ACCTGGATACAGCAGACAACTACGGCACGCACGGCAACATCGCCGAGGCCATTCGGCTAAGCGGAGTCCCCCGCGCAGACTTATTCATCACCACCAAGCTGTGGACGAATAACCTTTCCGCCAAGCGCGTCGGTCCAGCGGTAGATCGCTTCCTAAATGAACTAAACACTGACTACATTGATCTGCTGCTCATCCATTGGCCCGGCAACAGGCCAGTGGCCGAAACTCTGGGCGCCATGGATGCGGCCCGCCAAGCGGGCAAGGTGCGCACCTTGGGTGTATCCAACTTCGATGTGGAGCTGATGCAGGCATCGCTGGATACCGGTTTCCCAGTTGTCAACAACCAGATCGAATACAACCTCAACCATAGACCGGACGAGGTTGTCGCTTTCTGCTTAGATCGCCAAGTCACCGTCACCGCCTACAGCCCGTTGGAGCGCGGCACCCACGACCAGGAAAGGTTGCTGGCTGAAATAGCCAGAAAATACGCGGCGACGCGCGAGGAAGTGCTGCTGAATTGGCTGCTGCAAAAGGGGTTGATCGTGATCCCGCGCTCCGCTGATCCCGCCCATATTGAATCCAATTTCCATGTTTTAGCCTGGAGCCTGCACGCTGAAGCTGGCGCTCAACTAGATCAGGCTTAGGTCAAGCATGAAAGACTCTTGGGTGTTCTGGGCTTTTCTTTCGGCGCTTTTTGCCGCGGCCACCAACATCCTGGCCAAGCTTGGCATCAGCGGCATCAGTTCGGATCTGGGCGCGTTTGTGCGCACTCTGGTAGTCGTCCCTTCCATGGCGCTCTTGCTGTGGGCCACCGGTCAATTTCGACAGCCGGCGGTGTGGAGCACCCGCAACATTTTATTGTTGGTCTTTTCTGGCCTGGCGACGGCCGCTTCCTGGCTCGCTTTCTTTCGAGCTCTCAGCCTCGGCAATGCCGCTCAGGTGGTCTCCGTCGATAAGCTCAGCGTGATTCTGGTGGCCCTCTTTGGCGTTGCTCTGCTCGGCGAAAATCTGACCCTGATCAATTGGCTGGGCATCCTGCTGGTGGCAGCGGGAACCGTTTTGGTTGCATTGCATTAACTCATGCCCAACCGCCTCGCACAATCCAATTCGCCCTATCTGCTGCAGCACCAGCACAACCCGGTCGATTGGTATCCCTGGGGGCCGGAAGCTTTAGCGCGCGCCAAAGCCGAGGGCAAGCCCATCTTCCTCAGCATCGGTTATGCCGCTTGCCACTGGTGCCACGTCATGGCTCACGAGTCCTTTGAAGATCCAGAAACAGCTGCACTGATGAACGCTCACTTCGTAAATATCAAAGTAGATCGCGAAGAACGCCCCGATCTGGATGGCATTTACATGAGCGCGGTGGTGGCCCTCACTGGTTCCGGCGGCTGGCCGATGAGCCTGTTCCTCACCCCTGAAGGCCAACCCTTCCTGGGAGGCACCTACTTCCCGCCGGCGCCGCGCCATCGTTTGCCTTCGTTTAGGGAGGTGCTTGAACACGTCACCGCTTTATGGAAAGGGCAGCGCGAGAAGGTATTTGAGGCCGGCAGGCAGCTCCAGGAACATCTTAGCCGGGCAGAACAACCCGCGGCTGCGGGCAGCTTAAAACCAGAGACATTAAACCAGGCCGTGTTAGCCCTGGCCCAAGCCTATGATTGGAACAACGGCGGCTGGGGTCGCGCTCCCAAGTTTCCACAGCCCATGGCCATCGACTTCCTGCTGGGACGCGCTACCCGCGGCGACGGCGACAAGCTGGCCCAGGACATTGCTGCTCACGCGCTGCGCTCCATGGCGCGCGGCGGCATGTATGACGTGGTTGGTGGTGGCTTCGCTCGCTACAGCGTGGATGAGGCCTGGTTGGTACCCCACTTCGAAAAGATGCTTTACGACAACGCCCAATTAGCCCGCGCCTATCTCCACGGCTACCTCGTGACGAAGGATCCTCAATTTCGCGAGGTGTGCGAACGAACCCTGGACTTTGTAGTACGCGAATTGCACAACGCGCAAGGCGGCTTTCTGAGCAGCCTGGACGCCGATTCCGAGGGGGAAGAAGGCAAGTACTATATTTGGTCGGTTAAGGAGATAAAAAAGGAGATTGGAGAATCAGAGAATAGCGACTTGGTTATTGCCGCATTTGGGGTAACTGATGCAGGGAACTTCGAGGGCCGCAGCATCTTGCAGCGCGTCAAATCCAACGATGAACTAGCCGCTCAGTTCAAACTTGAACCATCAGCTGTTACCAGTAAAATTTCCACCGCCCTATCCGCCCTACTGAGGGCCCGCGGCCGCCGCGTGCGACCGGGGACTGATGATAAGGTGCTGACCTCGTGGAACGCGTTGACATTAATCGCCTTCGCTGAGGCTGGCCGCTATCTGATGCGCCCCGATTACCTGGCCCTTGCTCGCCAGAACGCCGAATTCCTTTTGCGCGAGCTGCACCCAGGCGACAGGCTGCTGCGCTCCTGGCGGGGTGGCCGCGCCGAACACAATGGTTATCTTGAGGACTACGCTGCCATGATCTTGGGGTTGCTGGCGCTATACCAATCCGACTCCGATGTGCGCTGGTACGCCGAGGGCGAGCGGCTGGCTGTGGAGATGATCGCCCATTTTCGTGATCCTGCAGCTGGGTTTTTCGACACCCGTGATGACCACGAGAGACTCGTCATCCGTCCCAAAGACCTGCAGGACAATGCCACACCTAGCGGCAACGCACTGGCTGCCCTGGCCTTGTTGCAGCTGGCCGCATACAGTGGAATCGGTGAATGGCGTTCGCTGGCTGAAACTATGCTAGGTTCCGTTCAGGGAACTGCCAGCCGATATCCGACTTCCTTTGCTCAGTGGCTATGCGCAGCGAACTTCGCATTGGCTGAAGGCAAAGAAATCGCCATTGTTGCTGATGCCCGGCCTCAGGGGGCGGAGGAGTTGATTACTTTGCTTTGGAGTCAGTGGCGTCCGTTTGATGTGGTGGCGATATCCAGCTACCCGCCTAACGAAAGCGCGCCTGCCTTGTTAGCCGACCGTCCGCTCATGGGTGGCAGGCCTACGGCTTACGTTTGCAAGAATTTTGTCTGCGAACTGCCCGTAAATACTCCGGAGGAATTAGCCGGGCTTTTGTAACAAAACGCGCTGCCAGCCACCCTTTTTGTCATTCCAAGTGGGTCCTGAGATTAGTATCCGATGGAGAATCAAGACCAGCGAGGAATCCATAGAACTACCCATTCCGAATAACCCAGATCTGCCCACCCAATCGAAAGCGAGCAATACCCCTCACCACTTCCGCTACTTAAGTTCCAAGATCGTTGGGCAATGGTCCGAACCGGTCACCTGGTCGTAGATCGTTACCGATTTGACCCTGGGGTAGAAACTTTCGGAAACCACAAAATAGTCAATGCGCCACCCGATATTATTCTTGCGGGCCGAAGGGAAACGCTGCGTCCACCAGGTGTATTGCACCTTATCCGGATTCAACTTGCGGAAAGTATCCACCAGGCCGGCGTCGAAATAGCGACCCAGCATCTCGCGCTCTTCGGGCATAAACCCGGATGTTCGCTGGTTCTCCTTTGGTCGGGCTAAGTCCATTTCCTGGTGGGCGGTGTTGAAATCTCCGGTGATCACCAACTGCTCCCCTGCTTTTTGAAGTTTGTTGATGTGCTTTAGCAGGGCTTCGTAAAATTCCAGTTTGAACTTCACCCGCACCATCCCGGTGGTGCCGCTGGGGAAATACACGTTAAGCAGCACGAAATCATCGAAGCGCGTTTGAATAACGCGCCCTTCCTTATCGAATTTGGGAATGCCGAAGCCAATAATGTCTTCTTTGGTCTTTTTTGCCACCATGGTGGCCACCCCGCTATAGCCAGGTTTTTCCGCTGGGTTCCAAACTACCGTATAGTCCTTAAAGTTTTCCAACTGGGCGTCGGTCAGTTGCTCCGGTTTCGCCTTAAGTTCCTGCAGGCAGATCACATCCGGTTTTTGATCCCGGATCCATTTCCAGGTGCCTTTTTCCTCTTTCATATGGGAGCGTAAGCCGTTCACATTCCAACTGATGATTTTCATAGCGCCTCCAGCGAAGAAAGCCATTTTACCGCGCTGAAGACGGGCAACCTACTTGGTCTCGGGATGGGACGTTAGCTGTTTTCCCATGCTAAAATCACCGCGCCATGCCCCAACTCATCCAGCCCGTGCGCGGTACCCAGGACTATTACCCAGCCGAGATGGCGCTGCGCACCTGGCTGTACGGCAAGATGCGCCAGGTCTCCGAATCCTTTGGCTACCAGGAATTCGACGGGCCCTTCCTTGAGCGCTTTGACCTTTACGCGGCGCGCTCCGGCGCCGAGCTGGTGGAAAAGCAGTCCTACGTTTTCGAGGATCGCGGTGGAGAAAAGATCACCCTGCGTCCCGAGCTCACCCCCACCCTGGCGCGCATGGTGGCTGCCCGCCAACGCCAGCTCGCCTTCCCTTTGCGCTGGTGGTCTTTCGGGCCTTTTTGGCGCTATGAAAAACCACAAAAAGGCCGCACCCGTGAATTCTTCCAATGGAATATCGATCTGGTGGGTGAAGATTCAGCGGAAGCCGACGCAGAATTAACCGCCATTGCCGCCGCCTTTCTGAAAAGTGTAGGGCTCAAGCCCAGCGAGACGCAGGTGCTGGTCAACAACCGCCAGTTAATGCAAGGCGAACTGGAAGCGTTGGCGATCAAACCAGCCTTATTCATCGAAGTTTTCAACCTGATCGACCGCCGCGGCAGCCTGAGCGCGGAGGCCTGGAAGCAACGCGGTAAGGACCTGGGCCTGGATGCGACCCAAGTCATGGGCATCGAAGCCCTGGTGGAAGATAACGACCTTTGGAAGAAGTCGGATAGACTGCAACGCTTCTTCAAAGCCGTTGAAGCCTATAACGTGGGCGATTACGTGCGGTTCGCGCCGCAAATCATTCGCGGGCTGGATTATTACACCGGCACCGTCTTCGAAGCTTGGGATACGGCCGGTGAGTTTCGCGCCGTCTTCGGCGGCGGGCGCTATAACGACCTGGTGAACGCAGTGGGCGGCGATCCGGTGCCCGCGGTAGGGTTTGCAGTTGGCAACGTCGTGATCAGCCTGCTGTTGCAGGCTTTTAGTCATGTGCCCGAGTTGCAAGGCGGCGCTCCCATTTACGTCACCGCTTTCGACACGGAGCACCTGTTGCCGGCCATCAGCCTGGCGGCGGAACTGCGGGCCAGCGGGTTACAGGTAACCAGCCACCTAGCCATAGATAAGCTGCAAAAGCAATTCAAGCAAGCCGATCGCCAGGGGGCGCGTTTCGTCCTGGTCTTGGGTCCAGATGAAATGAAGAAGAGCGAGGTGACCCTAAAGGATCTGCGGAGCGGCGAACAACGCAGCCTGCCGCGCTCCAAGCTGGCTGCCGAACTCCAAGCGCTGCTGGATTAACTGCGTCAATCTGCACCACGCACCACCCAGAGGCCGCAAAATACGGCATGATAAAATATTTGGACGTGGTGGGTGTAGCTCAACTGGCAGAGCACCGCACTGTGGATGCGGTGGTTGCGGGTTCAAGTCCCGTCACCCACCCCAAAGGGTGATAAAGGCGTTCTTGCGAACGCCTTTATTATTTCACAGCAAGGAATCTGCCGATCGCTAAGCGTTTTGGGCGGAGCCAGTGTGCGGGGGTAAGGCACTTGCCTTGGCTTCTACTTCCAAAAATGAGCCGAGTTCAGCCCCCCAAAGAAAGAGAATAGCCACCACATAAGCCCACAGCGCCAGGGAGACGATCCAGGCCAGCGACCCATAGACCGTCCCGTAATTCACGAAGGCGGAATTTATAAACACATCGAAGATCAACCGCGCCAGAAAGATCAATGCGCCGGTAGCTAAGCCTGCGTAAAGAGCTGGGCGCTGCGGAATCCTCCGGTTAGGAAAGGTGCGGTAAAAGATAACAAGCACCAAGACTACAAAGAGGAAAGAGATCAGGCTGCCCAGCGGCTGCAAGCCCGGCAGCGGGATCAAGGCCAGCAGCCTAGGTACAAATTGCCCCAGGGTTACACTAGCCAAAAAGACCAAACTAAGGGTAAGGATAGAACCGGTTGCTACCAGGCGCGTGCGCCAAAAGCCACGCGGCGTCGCGCCCCAAATGCGGTTCAAGGCTGTCTCCAAAACCGCAAATATCGAAGAAGCGCTCCATAGCAACCCCAACGCGCCCACCAAACCGATCGACCCGCTGAGATCCCGCGTCACGGAAATGATCTCCGAGATCGAATCGCCGCCCGTGGGGAGAGATTGGATCAAACCGGAGCTTAATAACGCATAGACTTCAGCGGGATCCAACACCTCGCTGCCTACATAAATCAAAAATAAAAGCAGGGGAAAGATGGAAAATAAGCTATGAAAAGCTAGCGCTGCCGCCAACGTGGCACAGCTATCTTGGGAATATTTACGATTAGTTTCAAGGATTAAACGCCGGGCTTTTTCCAATTGCACAGCAATCTGAGTCGGCATGCCGCATTATAATGCGGACAACCACTATCTTTTATGCCACCGATGACCTCTCCCCCACAACAAGGGTTCCTGCTGGCAGCCGATATCGGCGCCACGAACACGCGCCTGGCATTGTTCGATATCGCCGCTCCCCTCAAGACCCCCAAGCGGGTCGCCAATTTCAAGGGGGCGGATTACCCAGGGCTGGTGGCCATCCTCCATGAATACTTGGCCGGCCAACCGCACCGCGTGCTGGCCGCTTGCCTCGGCGCGGCCGGCCCTATAATCGATGGCCGCGTGCGCCTGACAAATTTACCCTGGGTCGTCGATGCAGGCGAACTGGTGGAAACTTTTGGTTGGCAAGGCGTCTGGCTGCTCAACGATGTCCAAGCCACAGTTAACAGCGTCCCGCTCTTGGGCCAAGATGATCTGTCCACGCTGAAGGCAGGGCAGCCGCGACCCCATGGCAACGTAGTCGCCATTGCCGCCGGCACCGGGTTGGGCATTGGTTACCTCACCTGGGCGGGTGAGCGCGCCTTCCCTTATGCCACTGAAGGCGGGCACTCTGATTTTGCGCCCGCAAACGCCCTACAAGACGAACTGCTCAGTTTTCTCAGGACTCGGCATCCTCAAGTGCCGCTTGAATTTATCTGTTCCGGTCTGGGATTGCCCAACGTATATGAATTCCTGAAAACCTCTGGCCGCGCCAAAGAACCATCCTGGCTGGAACAGCAGTTGGCTTCGGTTGAGGACCAGACGCCGGTCATCATTGAGTCTGCCCTGAAGGCCAAACCCGGCAGTGAACTTTGCCAGATGGCTTTGGAGATCTTTGTCGATGTGCTGGCAGCCGAAGCGGGCAACCTGGCCTTGCTCTTCGGCTGCACGGGTGGCATCTACCTCGGCGGCGGTATTCCCCCACGCATCCTCCCCGCCTTTCAACGGTATAATTTCATGGACACTTTCGTAGCCAAGACGGGATACGAATATTATCTGGATCGTTTTCCGGTGCATGTGATTCTCAACACAGAAGCAGGTCTGCTGGGCGCCGCGGCTTACGGAATTGATCAGCTATTGACTCAATAACCGGTTCATAGAACCAGGAAGGGTGTGAGGGGACCATGCCTAAGGCAATTTGGAAAGGCACAGTGCTCGCTGAAAGCGAAAAAACCATAATGGTTGAAGGCAACCATTATTTTCCCCCAGAGACAATCTTCCCAGAATATTTCAGCAAGAGCGAGTCGCACACGGTTTGTCCCTGGAAAGGGGTCGCCAGCTACTACAACATCCGGGTGGGTGACCAGCTGAACTACGACGCCGCTTGGTTTTACGCCCAGCCGTCACCTGCAGCTAAGATGATCAAAGACTATATTGCTTTCTGGCGTGGAGTCGAAATCGTCCCTTAGCCAAAGATCGACCGTAAGAATTATCGTTAA
This sequence comes from Anaerolineales bacterium, assembly GCA_036514735.1. Taxonomy (GTDB): domain Bacteria; phylum Chloroflexota; class Anaerolineae; order Anaerolineales; family UBA11579; genus JAMCZK01. The sequence goes on along the minus strand of DATBWP010000272.1, from coordinate 345 downwards.
CCTGCGTCTAATCTATAGCAAATCAGGCTCTAATGCTCGCGCTGCTAAAATGACCACTGGCAGTTCGCTCCCGTTTTAGCCCCAACTGATTCCTAGAGCTGCTCTTTGTCCTCAGCCAATAAACGCTGTGCCCCGCGGGTCCAATAACGCAAGCCGATGGGCATCGTTTTTATCATACAGGCTTAAGCAAACGCAGCTACTCTGTAACGGAGGTTACATTTTAGAAATGACCGTAAAAACGATAGAAGCCTTTGAACACGAAGACGTCGCGGAAGAGCATTCCCTGGAAGCCCTGATCAAGCTGGGCCGTAAACAGGGCTATGTGAGCATCGATGACGTTTTGCA
>DATBWP010000271.1:0-11228 GCA_036514735.1 Anaerolineales bacterium | reverse complement strand
TGGCGGGCAGCAACCAGTGACGGTAACGTGAGCGCGAGCCGGCATTGGCTTCTGTCTGCAACAGCCAATCTGTGCCGCTGGCGGTAAGGCCCGCCACCAGCAAAGCGACAGCCGTATTAATATTGATCTGCAGGGGCAGATAAATTCCGGCAAACTCAAACGGAATCGTTTGACCGGGAAGTTGCACAAAGCGCGAAACAACATAAGCCAACAGGATCACTGCCATCACGGTGCTGAGGCGCTGGCGGTCAGGCAGCTGGCGCGAAATTTCCATGGCAAAATTGTACTCTAACGACTCCGCAGGTATACTGCACCAAGGCAAAAAATGGCCGGCCAGATGATCGCGTTCCCCTCCAACGCTCACCAGACCCCGGGTTAGGCGAGTAAGATGCCGAACCAAAAGCAAGTGCTGGGGAGCTGGGGAGAACAACGCGCCGCGGACTATTTGCAGAAGCGCGGCTACGAACTCCTGGGGCGCAATGTGCGCAGCGAATACGGCGAGATCGACCTGTTGGCGCGCCAGGGTGAGGTGCTCGTGTTCGTGGAAGTGAAGGCACGCAGCACAACCCGCTTCGGCCAGCCGGAGGAAGCCATCACGGCGCGCAAGCAGCAGCATTTGCTGGATTGCGCGCTGGATTATTTGCAAACCCACCCCGAGCTGGATGGGGATTGGCGCGTGGACGTTATTTCCGTGCGCCGGGTGAAGGGCGGCCAACCCGAAATCCTACATTTCGAAAACGCGCTCGATGGCTAAAGACCGGCCCCTGGTAGCTATCGTAGGACCCACCGCGGTGGGCAAGACCGAGATCGCCCTCCAGCTGGGTGAGCGCCTGGACGCGGAGCTGGTTTCAGCCGATTCGCGGCTGCTGTACCGCGGCATGGACATTGGCACGGCCAAGCCCAGCCTGGCAGACCTGGCGCGGGTGCCCCACCATTTGATCGATGTGGCTGATCCCGACGAAACCTGGAGCCTGGCGGTTTTCCAGCGCGCCGCGGCCGAAGCCATTAGCCAAATCCACCAGAGGGGCAGGCTGCCCATCCTGGTGGGCGGCACGGGCCAATATCTGCGCGCCATCCTGGAGGGCTGGGCCCCGCCAAAGCTGGCGCCACAGCCGCGCTTGCGCGCCGCCTTGGCTGCCTGGGCAGCCGAACTCGGAAACGAACAGATACACAGCCGCTTGGCGGCGCTAGACCCGGCCGCCGCGGGGCACATCGATCCGCGCAACGTGCGCCGAACCTTGCGCGCTCTGGAAGTCACCCTGGCCAGCGGGCGGCGCTTTTCGGAGCAGCGCGGGCACAAACCAGCTCCTTACCGCGTGCTGCAGATTGGTTTGATGCGGCCGCGTGCAGAACTCTACGCGCGCATCGATGTTCGCATCCAGGCCATGCTGGCAGCAGGTTGGGTCAATGAGGTCAAGGCGCTCTTGGCCAAGGGATACGAACCATCGCTTCCCAGCCTTTCGGCGATTGGTTATGCGCAACTAAACGAATACTTGCGGGGAAAATTAACTTTGGAGCAGGCGGTGGCAGAAATCAAACAGAAGACGCGGCTGTTCGTGCGGAGACAAGCTGCCTGGTTCAAACCTGGGGATGCCAGGATCCATTGGTTTGACGCAGGGTCGCCAAGGGTAGTGGAGGAAGTTGAAAAAGCGGTCAACAGCTTCCTTTCTGCGAAGAATATTCATTAGAACAGCCTGAAAGAAATGCACCTCTGAACTTGGGTTGGCTTCATTACTTGCGTCTTTTTGCATGCTTCGCCGCGAAAGAGGTCTTCAATGGTAAACTTTTCGACAAGTTCAATTATCCATCGACGTTGATGTACCGTTTTTCTACTAATTGTGAAAAGAATGACTGAAAGTACGCCAGTAAACAACCCAAGCTGGAAGATTTGGCCGGTCGCCTTTGGCGCTGTGGTTACTGTCATCGTAACCGTTAGCGTATTGTCCTGGCTTGGGTGGTTAAGCATACCTAAGACCGTTCAACAAGCCATGGTCCACGACATGGGTTCTCAAGTAATGCCGTTTGATCTGAGCCTAACTACCCACATTTTTGAAATGACAGAAAGCGGCGGCATCCAGCAAGTGATTGCCGACGATCCAAATAACAGCGCACAGATAGGTCTTATCCAGCAGCATATCCGACACGAAGCCATGCGGTTTAGCCAAGGCGATTTCTCCGACCCAACCTCACTGCATGGGGATGACATGCCCGGTGTGCAAGACCTTGCAGCAGGCGCGGCCCAAATAACGGTGGAATACACGGCCTTGCCCAACGGGGCGCAAATCACTTTCACCACCCAAGATTTGCCTTTGATTACAGCTATTCACCGGTGGTTTGGGGCACAGCTTTCAGACCACGGGTCAGACGCTACTTATCGATAATATTAGGTTGCTAAGAGTATTAACTCATCCCGTTTAGATATCCAAGTGCATCTAGTATTCTCCGAGTATATTTAGGGAAATGCCGGTTAAAGTCGCCTTCTTCGATGTCGATGGGACGCTGACCACGGAACGCGTGTGGCGCGGGGTGCTGGAGTATTACAAACAGCATGGTTTGCGCCGCTTTACAGCCTGGGCATATTGGGCTTACCACATGCCTTTGTTTCTGCTGTATAAGGCCAAGCTGCTCTCGCAAAGCCGTTTCCGAGTAGCCTGGGCAGCCCACCTTCCCTGGTTCTTGCGTGGGGACAGTCCGGAGACCGCGCAAGTTGTGTGGGATTGGGTCGTAACAGAATATCTTGCCAACTTCTGGCGCGCGGAAGGAGTGGCGCGGGTGCGAGACCATAAAAAGCAAGGCGACCTGGTGGTGCTGGTTTCCGCCGGCCCTACCCCGCTTACCGAACGGATCGCCAGAGAATTGGAGGCGGATCTGGCCGTCGGCACGCAGCCGGCGGTGCGCAACGGCCGTTACAACGGAGGAGTCGACGGAACGGTTTGCCTGGACGAGCAGAAAGCTAGCCTGACGCGCAGCACCCTGGCCGCCAGACAATTAGAGATCGATTGGGCGGCCAGTAGCGCCTACGCGGATGGCGGCACAGACCTGGCCTTGCTGGAGATGGTGGGCAACCCGGTCGCTTTCTTCCCCGATGAACACCTGAAGCCAATCGCCGTGGCGCGCGGCTGGAAGGTGGTGGAATAAGAACTGCAGATAAAAGGAGATAAACGCTGAAAAAAATATAAGAAGTGTTTATCCGAGGTATCTGTCCTTATGCCCAATGGATGAATCCTTAAGAAAAACTTTGCAGCAAGCCTACGCCAAAAATGTGGCGGATCGGGAAAGCAACCAGCCACAACCTTGGAAGCTGGCGGGGCGCCAGGCCTTCCTGGAACTGCTCAAAGGTAGTGGGGTTGTTTCCCTGCTGGAAGTCGGCGCGGGGACGGGGCAGGATGCCGCCTTCTTCGCCAGCCGGGGTTTGGAAGTGTTGGCTACGGATTTGACGGAGGAAAACGTGGCTGCCTGCCGGCGAAAGGGGATCCGCGCCGAGGTCATGGATGCCTGCGACCTGAAGTTGCCCGCGGCCAGCTTCGATGCGGTCTACTCGTTAAACTGCCTGCTGCACTTGCCAAAGGCTGAGTTCCCTGTGGGCCTGGACAATATTAAGCGCGTGTTGAAACCGGGCGGATTGTTCTATTTGGGCTTGTACGGAGGAGAGGATAGCGAGGGGATTTACGAAGAAGACACCTACGAGCCGAAGCGCTTTTTTTCGTTTTGGACGGATGAAGGGCTGAAAGCGAAAATTAGCCCCACTTTTAAAATCTTAAGATTTGAAACTATTGATTTGGGCGATGAAAGCAAGCTGAGATTTCAGTCGTTGATCTTATGCAAGGCATGACAATTGGGCAGCAGAATATTGCCTGAAAATCTCGGATTTGTATTTCAGGACTACCTTAACGGGACGCCAACTTCGATCTGCCCGTCCACCACGCGCACCGGGTAGGCGGGGATGTCGATGACCGCCGGCAGCGCGGTTACCCTGCCATCGCGCACATCGAAACGGGCGCCGTGCCGCGGGCAAATGACCTCAAAGCCTTCCAGTTCCCCTTCGCCCACCGGCCCGTTATCGTGCGAGCAGACGTCGCTGATGGCAAAGTATTGCCCGGCGATGTTGAAAACGACAATGGTCTCGTTGTCGATCTCGACAAAGATGCGCTGGCCGTTGGGCAACTCACTTTCAGCAGCCACGGGAACGAAGTCGACTTCCTTGGGGCCGAGGTGGGTGTAGGTGAAGGTCATGCTAGGTGCCTTACTGTGTCACTCTGACAGACCACTGCGTGGGCCCTCCTCGCAATGACGACTAAGAGGCGGCTAGCTCGTCCAGAGTAACGACCTCGTCCAGGCCATAAACCCCACCCTTCAGCACCTTCAATGAGAGCAAAGCGCACTTGAGACGAACCGGACCCAGCTCGATGCCCAACAAGTCCAGGATATCTTGCTTGCCCAGCTTGCGCACTTCAGCGATGGGCATGCCAGTGATCTTCTCCATCAGCAGGTCGGCCGAGGCCTGCGAAATCGAGCAGCCCTGCCCGCTGAACTGCGCTTCGGTGACCACGTCTTTATCGTCCACGCGCAGGTCGATGCGGATATGGTCGCCGCATACCGGGTTGTCGTCTTCATAGGAATAATCGTGTGGGTCTAGTTCGCCGCGAAAGCGCGGGTTCTGATAACGGTCAATAATTACTTCGCGATAGAGGTCGTCCATTAGCCAAAGATTTCCTTTACTTTGTACAGCGCTTCGATGAGTTGATCGATCTCTTCCCGCGTATTGTATAGGTAGAAGCTGGCGCGGGTGGTGGCAGGGATTCCAAATTTCTCATGCACCGGCATGGCACAGTGGTGGCCGGCGCGGGTGGCCACCCCATAGCGGTTGAGGATCTCGGCCACGTCGTGCGGGTGGGCGCCTGCGAAGGTGAACGTGGCGTTGGAACTCTTGTGTTCCGCGGACGGGCCAAAGATCCAAATACCGGGGACTTCTTCCAAACGCTCCAGCGCATACGCGGTCAGTTCGTGGTCGTGGGCGGCTATGGCGTCCATGCCCACGGCGTTCAAATAGTCCACCGCGGCACCCAGACCGATCACCTCGGCAATGGCCGGGGTACCGGCTTCAAATTTTTGCGGTAGCGCGTTGGGCACGAAGGAGCGCAATTGGACGCGCTTGATCATGTCGCCGCCACCCAGGAAAGGCGGCATGGCTTCCAATAGGGCCTGCTTGCCATACAACACGCCCAGACCGGTAGGCCCCAGCATCTTGTGGCTGGAGAAAGCCAGGAAATCTACATCCAGGGCCTGCACATCGGTGGCCAGGTGCGGCACGGATTGAGCGCCGTCAATGAGCGTCAGCGCACCGGCAGCATGCGCCTGGCGAATGATCTCGGCAGCCGGGGTGATCGTGCCCAGGACGTTGGACATGGCGGTGAAGGCCACCAACCTCGGCTTAAATTGCTCCAATAGAGCAGGCAACGCGGCGAGATCCAGCAGAAAACCTTCGGTTACAGGGATGAATTCGAGGCGGATGCCTTTTTCGCTGGCCAGCATCTGCCAAGGAACCAAATTGGCGTGGTGTTCCATCTCGGTGAGCAGGACCACGTCGCCTGCCTTCAAATTGGCGCGGCCCCAACTGTAAGCCACCAGGTTGATGGCTTCGGTGGCGTTGCGCGTAAAAATGATCTCGCGCGGTTTGGCCGCGTTGATGAATTTGGCTACCTTGACGCGCGCGTTTTCGTAAGCCAGAGTGGCCTCTTCGGCCAGGGTGTGGACACCGCGATGGATGTTGGAGTTCTGGCGGCGATAGTAGGTGTCCATCGCCTCAATCACCTGGAGCGGTTTCTGGCTGGTGGCCCCCGAGTCCAGGTAAACCAACTTCACCCCGGGATGCACTTCCACATCCAGCACCGGGAAATCCTTGCGAATTCTCCCTACATCCAGGGTCCCCACTTGCGGTGACGTTGCCATGAGCTCAGCTCCTGGGGCGGCGTTTGCGTTTGCGGGCAAGGCGAATCTGCTGGGAATTGGGCGGGCACCACAATACGTGGTCAGGCACCATCCAGCCGTCCGTCAGGTACACAGGTTCATTGAACTGCACAGCGACGATCTTGGGATCGACCTGCACCACTACACCTTCCATCCAACCGCGCACGCGGTTGCCATCGTCGTCTTCGTGGTCGCAATACACTTCCACGCGGTCGCCTACCTGATAGATATCTTCCCGGTCAGGCGCTGTCGTAAAGCGAAGATCAGCCAATCGGGCCTCCTAAACTGGTGTCAGTTGACAGCAGACAGTTGACAGATCTCAACTGCCAGATGTCTTTGGTTAATAGATCAGAGCTAAAAAGCCGCAGAAAGCTCCAATCTCTAGTCTCAAATCTCCGAATCACTATACCCTCATTTCAACTTCTGAACAATAGCTTGCTGAAAACGGGCACGCACGCCCTCAAAAGGGATGCGCTGCATGATGGGATCGAAGAAACCCTCCACAATGAGCCGGCGGGCTTCCGGGTTGGTAATGCCGCGGCTCAACAGGTAAAACAACTCGGTGTCGTCGATCTTGCCGACGGTGGCGCCGTGGGTACAGCGCACATCGTCCGCCAGGATCTCCAGGCCGGGAATGGAATCCGCTCGGGCCTGGCGACTGAGCACCAGGTTACGGTTAGCTTGATAACCGTCGGTGCGCTGGGCGCCGGGGGCCACGTAGATCATGCCCTGCCAGACCGAACGGCTCTTCTCCTCCAGGGCGCCTTTGAACAGCAGGTCGCTGGTGGTATGCGGCGCCAGGTGGTTTTGCTGGGTGTCATGGTCCAGGTGCTGCTCGCCATCGGTGAAGTAGAAGCCGGACATGCGAGCGGTGCCGCCCTCCCCTTCCAGGTTGATCTCGGAGAAATTCTTGGTCAGTTTGCTGCCTAAAGCGCCGAAGATCCAATCGAGGTTGGCATCCCGCTGCAAGCGGGCGCGCTCGTGGCTGAAGTTCCAAACATGTTCGCCCCAGGACTGTAGCTCCACGAAGCGCAGGCTGGCTCCTGAGCCCACGTAAAGCTCGACGATGCCGGCGTGCAGGGTTTGTTGGTCGGCGGTGGGCGAAGCCGATTCGTGGACGAAAGTCACCGAAGCCCCATCCTCAACCCAGACCAGCAAATGCGAAAAGTAAGCCAAGCCAGCGCCCGGACCCCACAGCACAGAATGCAACGGTTCCTCAACGGTTATGCCCTTGGGCACATAGAGCAGCACGCCGCGGCTGGCCAGGGCGGCAGCCATGGCAGCAAACTTGCCTTCGCCGGGCTTGACTACCCTACCCAGCGCTTTCTTCAGCAGCTCAGGGTGTTTCTTGGCGGCGGTGGCCAGGTCGGTGAAGACCACACCTTGCTTAGCGATGGCCTTGCTCAGTTCCACGCTGGTCCCGCCCGGGCCTATGATGATCTGGCCGCCATGCCCCTTGCCCACCAGGGGCTTCAGCAACCGCCGCGGGATGGCAGGCAGTTTGGCCGCCAGCTTTTTATCTGGCAGAACAAAACTGCCCGCTTGCAAGTTACGGAGATCGGTGCGCCGCCAGGCCTCCTCGGTGGTCTTGGGCAAAGCGAGCGCTTCGAATTGCTTCCAGGCCTGCTGGCGATATTGGCGCAGAAAGGTAGCCTCTTTGGCGCCGTTGGCAAAGGTTGGGATCATCTCCCGGGTGAAGGAGAATCCCGCTTCCGCCGGTGGGGCTGCTTTGCCTGCAGGTGAAGGTAAGCGCCGTATGACGCGGGTCTTGCGTTCAGCCATATTAGGGACCCGCCTTAACCGATCGAGCCTTCCATCTGCAATTGGATCAGACGGTTCATCTCGATGGCGTATTCCATAGGGAGTTCTTTGACCAGCGGCTCGATGAAGCCGGAAACCACCATGGTGGCAGCTTCTTCTTCGGTCATGCCGCGGCTCATCAAATAGAAGAGTTGTTCTTCGCCAACCTTGGAGACCGAGGCTTCGTGGCCGACGGTCACATCTTCGGCGTCAATTTCGATGTAGGGGTAAGTGTCCGAGCGCGAGGTTTCGTCCAGCAGCAGCGCGTCGCAGACCACGTTGGACTTGGAGCCTTCGGCGCCGGGGTGCATCTTCAGCAGGCCGCGGTAGGATGCCCGTCCGCCGCCCTTGCTGATGGACTTGGATGTGATCTTGCTGGTGGTTTTAGGCGCAAAATGGATCACCTTGCCGCCGGTATCCTGGTGCTGCTTGTTAGAGGCAAAGGCCATGGAGAGAATTTCGCCGTGGGCGCCCGGCTCCAGCAGGTAGCAGGAGGGATACTTCATGGTCAGCTTGCTGCCCAGATTGGCATCCACCCATTCCATGGTGCCGTTGGCGTACACATGGGCGCGCTGGGTGACCAAGTTATACATATTCGGCGACCAGTTCTGGATGGTGGTATAGCGGAAGCGAGCGTCCTTCTTGACAACGATCTCAATGACGCCGCTGTGGAAAGAGTCGGTAGTGTAGATCGGTGCGGTGCAGCCCTCCACGTAATGGGCTTCGGCGCCCTCGTCAACGATGATCAGGGTGCGTTCGAATTGGCCCTGGTCGGCCTGGTTCACGCGGAAGTAAGCCTGCAGCGGCATCTCGACCTTGACACCCTTGGGGATGTAGACGAAGGAGCCGCCGGACCAGACCGCCGAATTGAGCGCGGCGAACTTGTTATCCTCGATGGGGATGATCTTGCCAAATACTTCGCGGAACATGTCGGGGTGATCGCGCAGCCCGTGCTCGATACTTTTGAAAATTACGCCCTTTTCGGCAAGGTGCTGCTGGATGTTGTGATACACCATCTCCGATTCGTATTGGGCACCCACGCCGGCCAGGAACTTCTGCTCGGCCTCGGGGATACCCAGGCGCTCGAAGGTGCGCTTGATGTCGGCCGGGACTTCGTCCCAGGTCTTACCTTCGGCCTGGGAGGGCTTGGTGTAGAAATAGATCTCGTCGAGATTCAACGTGGAGAGATCGCCGCCCCAAGTGGGCATGGGGCGCTGCTCGAAATGGCGCAACGCCTTCAGCCGGAAGTCCAGCATCCACTGCGGCTCTTCCTTCTTCGCCGAGATCTGGCGGACGACATCTTCGCTGAGGCCCCTGCCGGTGCTATACACCGGTTTGGACTCGTCCACGAAGTTGTATTTGTATTCATCGATGCCGGCTAACAGCTCAGCATCGTCTTTGTGTTTTTCGATCGTTTTATTTTCTAAGGCCATGATTACCTCGATCCTAATTAAACTGGCGCGGCCTCTTGATATTTTTCGCGGACCCAGTCGTACCCATGCTCTTCGAGGGTCAGGGCCAGGTCTGGGCCGCCGGTCTCGGCGATGCGACCGTTGAGCATAATGTGCACCACGTCCGGCTTGATGTAATTGAGCAGCCGCTGGTAGTGCGTGATCACCAGCACGCCGAAATTCGGGCTGCGCAGCGCTTCCACGCCCTCGGCAACATTGCGCAGAGCGTCGATATCCAGGCCGGAGTCGGTTTCGTCCATGATGGCGATTTCAGGCTGCAGCGTGGCCATCTGCAGGATCTCAGCGCGCTTCTTTTCGCCGCCCGAGAAGCCTTCGTTCAAATAGCGGCCGGCGAAGCTGTGATCCATCTTCAACAGGTCCATCTTGGCTTTCAGCAGCTTGCGGAACTCCGGGATGGGCATGCCCTTATCTTCGGGGTCCTTGGCCTTGCGGTGCGAATTGAGCGCGGTGCGTAGAAAGTTTGCCACGCTTACCCCGGGGATGGCGACCGGATACTGGAAAGCCAGGAAAATGCCAAGATGAGAGCGTTGGTCGGGTTGCAGCGCCAGTACGTTTTGGCCTTTGAACAGCACCTCCCCGCTGGTCACGGTGTACCCGGGATGGCCCATCAGGGTATAGGCCAGAGTGGACTTGCCGCTGCCATTAGGCCCCATAAGCGCATGCACTTTGCCCTGCTCCACGGTTAGATCCAGACCCGTGAGGATCTCCTTGTCTTCGACGCTTACGTGCAAGTCGCGGATGATTAATTCTGACATGAGGCGGGCTTTCTCCTTATTTATTTCAGCAGCGGCGGGCCTTTTGCGACGCCAACCAATTTTATATTTGGAGTTTTGAGGCGTACAAAGTACGCTAGCAACTCCCTTATCAGGCGTGCTTTTTGCGCCTCGTTTACGCTATTTTCTGGAGTTTCGTTAGCCTGCGAAGCAGGCTAGAAACTCCCTAGCAAGCGCCGCATTTGCGCTTGCGTATTTTCAACCTGGTTGTTATTTGGTTCGCTCAAATTATAGCAGCTTTAGGGTACCTGTCAATATTTATGAGGAAATTCTAAAATATTGACGATAAAAAAGGCGAATGATATACTCCACGGCATAAGAACTATGGGCAGCACACGCAATCTGGTCCTCCAGCAACTGCTTACCCAGCAGCGTTGCACCATCAACGACCTGGCCAAAGCCGTCAAGATCAACCCCATTTCCGTGCGCCACCACATCGGCAAGCTGCAAGCGGAAGGCCTGGTGGATTCGGAAGAGGAGCGCCACGGCGTAGGGCGGCCGCGACGGTTGTATTTCCTCACCGAGGCTGGACGTGAGCACTTCCCTGCCCACACCATCCGCTTCACCAACCAGCTGCTCGCCGAACTCAAACAGCAGGTGCCTGCCGAGACCTACAAGCGGCTATTCAGTCAGATGGCAGAAACCCTGGCCAGGGAATACACCAGCGGAACTGACTTGATGGACTTGGACCTCGAGGCTCGGCTGGACCTTATCGAAAAATGGCTGACCAACGAGGGCTTTACCGTCCAAATAGAGCGCCACGCGGACCACATTTTGATCAACGAAATAGGCTGCCCTTACTATTATCTTGGTCAGGCGCACAGCGAAGTGTGCAGCATCGATAAAGCCCTGATCGCCAAAGTGCTTTCCGCCGAACCGGAACGCACGACATGCTTGTTGAGAGGCGACAATCAGTGCACTTATCTGATCCCGCTGAAAAGCAAAGAAGAATCCTTAGCCAATTAATTGGAGCGAAGCCAGCATGAGCCCTGTTGCCTCCCAAGATCCCACCAAACAAGCTATTTGGGAAATCGAAAGCACCCACCCCAAGCTCACCGAACCGGTGGAAGCTGCGTTGCGCCAAGTCGTTGACCCCGAAATCGGGCTCAACGTACTGGAGCTTGGGCTGGTGCGTAATGTACAGATCGATGAAAAAGAAAACAAGGCCATGGTCACCATGATCATGACCACGCCTTTTTGCCCGTATGCGCCCGCC
>DATBWP010000270.1:0-2538 GCA_036514735.1 Anaerolineales bacterium | reverse complement strand
GCGCCGGCGCGCAGCAGGCCGCGCAGGTCGGTGCCCTGGATAGCGAACAGGCAGGTGAACAGCTTGCCATCTGCGGAAAGCCGCGCCCGGCTGCACGCGCCGCAGAACGGCTGCGAAACGGAGGCGATGATGCCGATTTCGCCGCTGCCGTCGGCATAGCGAAGACGCTCGGCTACTTCGCCGTGGTAATTAGGCTGCATGGGTTCCAATGGCAGCTCAGCGTGGATCAGGTCGCGGATCTCGCGGGCGGTGACCACATCAGCTAAGCGCCAGCCGTTGGAATGGCCCACATCCATATACTCAATGAAACGCACGATATGGCCTTTTTCACGGAAAGCCCGCGCCATGGGCAAAATGCTGTGTTGGTTGACACCCCGTTTGACCACCATGTTGATCTTGACCGGGGTAAAACCGGCAGCGGCGCTGGCATCGATCCATTCCATCACCGTTGATGCGGAGAAATCCACATCGTTCAACTTCATGAAAGTTTCGTCGTCCAAGGCGTCCAGGCTGACCGTCATCCTCCTCAGTCCGGCGTCCTTGAGGCTTTGCACGCGCTGGATGGGGAATGAACCATTGGTCGTGAGCGCCAGGTCTTCCACGCCGGGGATGGCCGCCAATTTTGAGACCAGCGTCTCCAGTTCGCGGCGCATCAGGGGTTCACCGCCAGTGAGGCGCACCTTGGTTACGCCCAGGTCCACGAAGACGCGCGTCACCCGCTCCAGTTCCTCAAAGGACAGCAATTCGCTGTGAGGTAGGAATGCGTAGTCGCGGCCGAATACTTCCTTGGGCATGCAATAGGTACAGCGGAAGTTGCAGCGGTCGGTGACCGAAATACGCAGATCGCGTAACGGCCGGCCTCGGGTGTCGATGGGATGCATGGCGAAATCTCTCTCGTGAAAGCGGCTGGCGCAGCGTGCTGCGCCAGCTGAGCTTCCGGTTAATTATATCGTGCCTGAATTATGGCTTCTGGCGATTGCGCTCGAGGGCAGCCGTATTCGGGCCCGCGCTTCTTTATATGGACAAGCCAATGGTGAAACGGACTACTCTTCGGCCTGACCCTCGTTTAACGGTTTGCGTGGCCGGCGTATGCCCCCGAGCAAGACCCAGATTCCGGCTCCGATCAGGAAGATTGGCCACAGTTGCCTCAGAATAGGCGGGCCGCCCAGGAAGGCGCCGAAAACACCAAACATGAACAAACTGAACAGGATCGTGCCAAGGCCTTCTCTCAGCCCATGCAGGAAGCGACCTTCAAAGAGACCCATGATGATCACGCCCACTCCGGCAAACCCGGGTATCAGCGCCCAAGCGTAAGCCCAGCTTTTCCAATCGCCGCTGGTGTTTTGATAATAAAGAATGCCGCCGATGCCGGTGATGATCGCGGCAGGCACGGCCATGCCGGGAGCGCGCAGGACCGCCGCCATCAGCAGGAATAAAACGCCCGCGGCGATCACCCACCAGGGCCATTGGTTTTGAATCGGGATCAGCTCATTGAGTTGGGGGAAGATCTGGCCGGCCAAAAACCAGCCGCCCACCAGCACCAAAACCAACCCGATGGCGATACTGCTCCTACGTTCCGTATCCATTTTGCCTCCGACTCTGCCTAATTAGTATACGGCTGGGCGGGCTTGCGGTTTCATTTAGAGGTCTTGTTGAACCGTTCGCGGAAGACCCCGGCCACCCCCAGTAAAACCAAAAGGGATCCAGCGATAGTCCAAGCGCTGATCTGCTCATTGATAAAGGAACCGAGTACCAAAGCCAGCACCGGGTTAACGTAGGCGTAGGTCATCACCACCCGGGTGGGCAATAAGCGCAGGGCAGTCACGTACGAAGTGAAGGCAAAAATGGAGCCAACCAGGGTCAGGTAAGCCCAGGCGATCCAGGCCTCCTGGGTCGGCGCCGGCCAGGGCTCTCGCAATAAAAGCGCTAGCAAGGCAAAAGCAACTGCCCCGAAAGCCATCTGGTAGGCTGAGCTGGCGCGTGGGCTAAGCGCCACCGGCCGCCGGGCTTGCAGCACGGAACCAGCCGCCCAGGTGATGGGCGCGCCGATCAGCGCCAGGACCGCGATCGTGTCGGCCTGCACGCCACGCATCAATTCTGGAGCAGTCAGCACGGTGATGCCAATAAAACCCAGTAACAGCGACCCGGCTAATTGGATGGAGGGCAATTTGCGGTCAATCACAGCTTCGATCAGGGCGACCCAGATGGGTGAGGCGGCCACTAGTAAAGCCGCCAGGCCAGAGGCGGCGCGCGTTTCTGCATAGGTGACCAGGCCATTCCCTCCTCCCCAAAGCAGAAGGCCGGAGGCGGCCAACGTGATCAGCTCCTGGCGGCTAATGCGCAGGCGTTCACCGCGCAGGCGGCTCCAGGCGAACAACACCACAGCTGCCAGGGCGGCGCGGGTGAGCCCCATGGTGAAGGGTGGGAACCCAGAACCCTCGCGCACCGCAATGCGGATGGCAAGATAGGTGCTGCTCCACACCACATAGACCACCAGCAAATTGAGCAGGCCGATGGGGTCCAGGGCGGAAGCGGGAG
>DATBWP010000269.1:0-2655 GCA_036514735.1 Anaerolineales bacterium | reverse complement strand
GCTGCCGGTTCGGTAATAGATATAGTTATAAATGCGGCCGGCGTATTTGTCGTAAAGAAAACCAAACGCCTGCTTGTCCCCTTGTGTGGCCAATGTCAGAGCTTGTTGCTCTGTCAGTTCAGGCACGCGCCACCTTGGGGGCCTGTTGCACTAGAAATAACCCGTGCCCCTCTGATTCGTTGCAAGCCGAAGCTATGTGCATGGCGCTGGCGAGTATATCACGCAGGGTTTTCGTAACAAAAACGACCCCTAACGGGGTCGTTTATTGCTGCGAGGACTACTTTGAACGCGTGCTGCGCTTTTTGGTGGCGCGCTTAACCGGTTTTGCCTTTGTGCCAGCCGGCTGGGGAAGTTCGGGTTCCTTCAGGGTTCCGAAGCGGGTGAGCAGGGCCGCGCCCAAACCAACCGCCCCAAGCAGGATGCCAACCAGCCAGCCGATGCAGGGGATCCAGGTGATGAAACCTGCCGCCAGGGTCAAAAGGAAGGTGCCCAGGGTGACCTGGATCAGCAGCGACCAATCCGCATGCAAGGCCAGCGCCAGCCGTCGTCCGAGCTCAAAGCCCAGGGCGACCCAACCGAACAAGGAAGCCAGGCCGACAACTAGCAAGATAATCGGGGGCAACACACAGGTGATGATGGTGATGACCAGAGCAAAGGGAGTCAGGATGAGGGTTAGTAGACCCAAGCCTCCCGCTGTTACAGGATTTTTAACAATTGAGTCTGAGGTTCGGCGCAGGTGATCTGGGACCAAGAAAGCCACTAGTAAGGCGATGGCTGCCATCGCAACAGCCTTGATCAGCTGCCATGCCCCGCTAAATCCCCACCCTACCCTGAACCCGTCCATGCCGCGCAGCCAGCCGAAGTTAAACTCAGTGACCAGATTGCCGCGCACCTCCGCGCCGGGCGCCCGATTGATATTACCGCCGGGGTTGACCAGGTCCCCTTCCACAACAGCCGTGGCGCGCAGATCCACATTGCCGCCAATGACCACCAGGTCGCCGAGCACGGTGCCGTCCAATTCCACGTTACCGCCGAAAACGACCAGGTTTTCTAGTACGGTAGCGCCGGCTTCAATGCTGACATTGCCACCAAAGACGACCAGGTTGCCATCCAGCACCTGCCCGGCTGCCAGGGTGTAGCTGTCGCCGAAGATAACTTCATCACCAACAGGCTGCCCAATCGGGGCAGCTAGAGCGCTGGCTGGAACGGCCAGCAGTGTGATGGCAAGCAACAAGGCTAGCCAGATGCGAAATTTGTTCATTGATTCACTCCTTTTTCTATGTGAACCTGATTGAAAAGATCGGCCCACAATGACAGCAAACTGGCCCCGATGGCGAACGTTAGGCACCAAATGGCAAATGGCACCTCGGTCAGGACGGAAAGTGCCACCTGGATCATCGTCAGGCTAAAAACAGCGAACGCAATGATGGTGCCCACTATCGTTGTGAACAAAGTCGGCTGCACCAGCAAACCCCAAGCAAGGGCGGTAACCACCGCCAGGAAGAGTAGGATGGCAAAGCCGTTAGCGGCCACCAGCCAGTTATTGCGCACCCGCTGTTGGCGTTGCTGCGCCTGTTGCCTGCGGGCTTCCCACCGCTGGACGAATCCAGCCTCAGGCGCCAGCATGGGAGCCCCACGAAACTCGCCCTCAAGCTTCTGCCATGCCTGGTCCAGCAACCTGGTTTCCAGATTGCTCAAGTGCTTAAGAGATGGATTTTTCATAGATGCTCCTCTGGACGGACAAAGGGTTCATTTGTTCTTGTCGCCAGGTGGCTGCCAGGCTGCGGCGGGCGCGATGCAGGCGGGCTTTCAGCGCCGATTCAGACACAGACAAGGCTCGGGCGATCTCAGCATAGGAATACGCGTACCAATAGTACAAAATCACGGCCGCCCGGTCACGAGCCGGCAGGCTGCTGAGTAAATGCTGCACTTCATGATGCGTTTCCAGCGCCAAAGTCTGCCTTTCGGGTCCCGGTTCGCTTTGGCGCAGCTCGACTTGAGTTGTCTCCTCGAGCGAGACCAATTGCGGACGCACGCGGCGGTGCTGGTCTATGCAGTAATTGGCTGCAATGCTTAGCAGCCAGGTGGCAAACTTGCGCTGCGGGTCATAACGGTCCAAGGCGCGGTAGGCGCGCAAGAAAGTCTCCTGGGCGGCATCTTCTGCATCCTGAGGATTTCCGAGCATCCGATAGCAAAGGTTGTAAACCGGCTTGGCATACATGCCGACCAGCCTGGAGAAAGCCTGGGAGTCGCCCTGCCGGGCGGCATCCAGCCACTTTCTTTCATCCTGCTGCAAATAGGCTCCTCTAGTACTCACAAGGCTATACGGTTAATGGATACCTTGGTTGCGCCCCTGCAGTATAGGGGCAATCAACCCCCTCGGTGATGACATATCGCATGAAGTCCACCGTGGGTCTTTATTATGTATCTTTATCCCTGATTTCCCGTATATCTGATTAAGAACCTCAACTAAGGAGAAACAATGGAACACAATAATCGCCACCTTGTATCGCTGGCCGGCGGATTGGTGCTGGTTGTTTTCGGCAGCCTGGCGCTGCTGGCCCAATGGCTGGAGGAACTGGATTTCTGGGCCTCCTTTTGGCCATCAATTATTATCGGCTTTGGAGCCATCTTTTTTATCATCATGCTGTCCGC
>DATBWP010000268.1:0-5618 GCA_036514735.1 Anaerolineales bacterium | reverse complement strand
GAGCAGGTAATTGACGCTCACACTGAAATACATCAGCACCCAGATGACAAAAAAGGGCACCAGGCTGTTGATCAGCTGCCAGCTGCTTTTCCAGGGATCGGGAACGGTGTAGCGTTTGACGATCTCCACCCAGGTGGGTTGTGCAGTGCTTGTTTTTATTTCAGGCATGCCGGGAACTCTCCAATTCGATTAAGCGATGGGCCATTTTAGCAGGGAGCGGGGCAAAGCGGCTTAGGATTTGATGATTAGCCTATCCGTGCTCGCCTTATAATCAGCATCCCTGATGAAGAAACCGAAGATCGTGGTCCTGGGGGCCGGGCCGGCCGGCCTGGGCGCCGCCTGGCGCCTGCGCCAGCTAGGCCACCGCGAATACGCTGTTTTTGAACAAAGCAACCATGTAGGCGGCCTGGCCACTTCCTACGTCGACCCCCAGGGCTTCACCTGGGATGTGGGCGGGCATGTGCTCCATTCGCATTATCCTTATTTTGACGCGGTGTTCAACGAGGTGATGGAGGGCGAATATTTCACCCACCAGCGCGAATCGTGGATCTGGATCTACGACCGCTTTGTGCCCTATCCGTTCCAAAACAATATCCACCGCCTGCCCCCCGCGGTGATGAAGGAATGCCTGGACGGGTTGAAAGCCCTGGCCCACGAAACGCATAAACCCCCTGAAAACTTTGCTGATTGGATCCGGGCTTCGTTTGGCAAAGGCATTGCCAAACATTTCCTGCTGCCCTACAACCGCAAGGTGTGGGCCTACCCGCCCGAGAAGATGAACTTCCGTTGGGTGGGCGATCGGGTGGCGGTGGTGGACGTGGACCGCGTCGAGGCCAACATCGGCTTGAATCGCGACGACGTTTCCTGGGGACCGAATGCCACCTTTCAGTTTCCCAAGCACGGCGGCACCGGCGAGATTTGGCGCCGGGTGGGCGGCCGCTTAGCGGACAGGATCACCCTGGAAAAGAAAGCCGTGCACGTGGACGCAAAAAAGCGCGTCGTCCACTTTTCGGACGGCTCTCACGAGGGATACGACCTGCTCTTCAGCAGCATGCCGCTGGACACGCTGGCGCGCATGTTAAGCGACCTAGACGAACTTGCGGATGTTACTCCGCTGCATCACTCCACGGTCACCATCGTGGGAATCGGCATGCGTGGGCAGGTGCCGGAAAACCTGCAGACCAAGTGTTGGATGTATTTCCCCGAAGACAAGGCGCCCTTCTTTCGCGCCACGGTGTTCTCGAACTATTCCCAGTTCAATGCGCCCGAAGGCGCCTGGTCGCTGATGACCGAGACGGCTTCCTCCCGTTCCGTCCCCCTTCCTAAAGGGGATATCGAGAAACTGGTGCTCCAGGGCGCCAGGCGCACCAGGCTGATCCCGGCGGATGCCAAGATCGAGTCGGTGTGGACTTTCCGCGCCGACTATGGGTATCCCACGCCCACCCTGGGCCGCGACGCAATCCTCGAACGCACCCTGCCGGCGCTGGCGAAGCGGGGAATCTATTCGCGCGGCCGCTTCGGCGCCTGGAAATACGAGGTCTCCAACCAGGATCACACTTTTATGCAGGGCGTGGAGTGGGTGAATTCAGTGCTGGGCGATGAGCCGGAGCTTACCGTAAACGACCCGCGCGCCGCCAACGCCCCTAAACTGGCTTAGCGGATATCGGCCTGGTTCTTGAACAGGGTCGTGTTGAAAAGTTTTAAAGAAATAGAATTGACTAAGCGCACTATCGTTTCGGAAACGAGGAGCCCCACCGTTTGGTAGCGGCGCCCTGAAGCCTGCACCACGTTGTCCCTGATCAATATCGTCGGGCCATATTTTGCCAGCCGGTTGCCTAAATAAGTATCCGCCTGCAGGTTGATCTTCGGGTTGAAGCCGCCTACCGCTTGGTAAGCCGATTTCCGGAATGCCATGTTCATCCCCGAGAGCGAGGCGATCATCAACCGCGGCGAGATCCGATTCAGCAGTTTGATCATCTTGCGCACCCCGTTCGGCCCATCGTGGAATTCAAATGGCCCGCCCACCGCCACCAGCTCCGGCCGCGCCTGCAGCGTAGCATAGATGCGCTGCAGCCAATCGGGCGGCACGCGCGTATCCGCATCGGTCATGGCGATGATCTCGCCATGAGCGGCCTGCACCCCGGCGATGGCAGCGTGCACGTAGCCTTTTTCGGTGGCGGTGAGCACGTGGGCGCCCATTTTTTCGGCCACGGCTGCCGTGCGGTCGGTGGAGTTGTTATTGGCTACGATGATCTCGTAGGATTGCTGGATGCTCTGCGCTTGCAGGTGCTGCAGGCAGGTGGCGATGACTCGCTCTTCGTTGTAAGCGGGCACCACCACCGAGATTACGGGTTCGGCTGCCATGCTGTTGGCGAGTATACACGACGGCAGGAGCAGCCCTGATTATGTAATACAATGCTGCAAATTCGCCGGAGGGAGCATGCCAAATCAAAAACCATACGCTCCGAGTTGGACGAACCACTTTCTGGATTGGTTGAACAGCCTGCCAATTCCGATCTGGTTGAGCATTGCGCTCATTTATTTGCTTGCGGTTATCGCCTTTCATTCCGCCTATTGGATAGACGGGGCGCTACCCTTCGGAGCATTGGGCAGCGCTGAATTGCTGGTGAACGGAGTGTGGAGCATTATTGGGATAGCCTTTCTTTTATTTCTCAACCGTAGCGCCACCGCGGCTATCGACAAGTTTTCTGTTTTGGTTCCGCAAAGAATGAAAGACCTGGAAATGCTGCGCTACCAAATGACGACCATTCCTTCCCGGGTTGCCTTAGCCTTCACAGTGCTGATGATCCTTCTGGTAGGCGGGGCGGTGTATTTCGATCCAACTTTTCTGGGCTCCTATGGCCTAAGCAACCCCATCTCGATAGCTATCATGCTTTCCGTTGGGACTTTTTCCTATGTTTTTGCCCCCCTCATGATTTATCAAGGCATCAGGCAACTGGTCCTGGTCACGTGAGCATACCAACTGGTGGAAGAGATCAACCTGTTTCGACTTCAGCCTTTATATGCCTTTTCACGACTCACGATGGTGTCCAGCTTGTTTTGGATCCTCATTTTGAATTTAGATCTGGCCAGCAACTATGCAACTATTTCCCAATCGTCTGCCGATTTTGCTTTTACGATACTCTTCGGCCTGCCAAACCTGTTGCTGGCCTTTGCCACCTTCATCGTGCCGCTGTGGGGTATTCATGTACGCATCCGGCGCAAGAAGGAGGCGGCTATCGAAGAGAACGGCTTGCAGATCGAAAAAGTGCACCAGACTCTTTATCGCATGTTGAACAAGGCGGCTTATAGGAAGACCGCTGACCTGGAAAAGACGCTGCCCAGCCTGTATAAAATGCGCGAGCAGATCGAAAAGGTGCCCACCTGGCCCTGGAACCCGGGCACCTTGCGCGGCTTTCTCTCTGCCGTGTTCTTGCCGCTCGGCATTTGGCTGACCCAGCAAATATTGTCGCGGTTTTTGTAGGTCCCCCACTGGATCGGTCTAAGGCCCATCCTTGTTTACGCTTGCGCCCAAGATCTCGTCGAGTTGGGGCGATTTGGCCGCAACAAACTCTCAATTCAATCGTTTCTATCCGAAATAAATCTGGGGAGGTCTATGTTTCCTTCGGTCGATTATCAGCCTGTCTACCCCATTTGGTCAGACAGGCCGCATTAAATACCCGGGTGAAAAAGGCATAAGGTATTGCATTCATCTAGAATTATATGTAAACTGCTGGTTGTGGAGATGCACACGGTCGCAGAGGAAGGCAATATAACTCTTCAGACCGCATTTTTTACATCCATCAACCCACTATTTCAGAGGAGAAAATTATGAACATCAACAAAAATCTTGGTATGCTTCTGTTAGGTATCTGGCTCATCCTGACCGGTATCGCTCAATTTGTGGCCCTAGGCGACCTCAGCGTTCTCCTGAATGTACTGGCGCTGATCGCCGGTATCCTGATCATTATCGGCCGCTAATTCGGCAACACATCTGGCCGCCCGGGAAACCAGGCGGCTAGATATTCTCGAAAGGAGTTTTCTATATGTTGGAAACCATCATCGTTATTCTGCTCATTTTGTGGCTGCTGGGCGCCTTTGGACGGGTGCGCCTTCCCTATTTGGGCGGCAACCTGGTGCACCTGATCCTGGTGATTGTCCTGATCTTGGTCATTCTGCGCTTGCTGTAAGCCGCCATATTCTTCTGTTTTTTAGAAAGCCGCGCCGCGCAAGCGGGCGGCTTTCTCGCGCCTAAGCCTGGCTAATGCCCGGTATCTGGTCTAGGGTTCATGCTTGGGCGTGGGACTATAAAAAAACTAGACACAGCCCATAATAGAAGGCATCTTCAGGTTTGAAGGGACAATCGGCACCGATTTTAGGGACAGAAGCAGGGTCAATCGGGTCGGATGAGGTCTAAAATGGGTCAACTCGCCTTTGGCGTGGCTTGACCGTTCATTGGAGGAGGGAAGCATGAAACCTTTCAACAAGACGCTGTTTGCTTCTTTAACCTTAATTGCTTTGCTGGCCGCCGCCTGCGGCTCCTTCGGTCCGCCTCCCGAATGCGCCGAAGGCTTGGGCGGCACCGCCGATGAAGCCCTGTTTGCCCAATATTTCACCTCCATGGAACTGGTCAGCGCCGCCAGCGGGCAGCCCGGCGGCCCAGCGGAAAACGGGACTGCCTTTCCCGCGGGGGAGCCCCTGGCCGTGAACGTGAGCGCTGTGGCCGAGGTTTCAGTACGTTTCTGTGTCCAGGGCTTTTACGATGGCGGCGTGATCGCCGATGACCTGACAGCGGACATGGTCCCCGGAGACAATCAGGTTCACCTGGACGCCTTCGACACCGCTGCCAGCTACGTGGTGCGCGTGATCGTGGATGGCGTGCTGGTCAAGAACCTGCCTTTTACAATGCAATAGCAACTAGAAATAACTTCATGCACTGTGGGGGCGGGGATTTCCCCAGCCCTATTATTATTTTTTCATTCCGAGCGATGGCGAGAACGGTTTTTGTAGGGGCGGGTCTCAGACCCGCCCGCCATTGGCTTAGCTTCTAAATCTTGCCTCTAAGGCATTAAGCCTAGTTTCTCTTTCGTGGGGTCTCCGACCCCACACCTCGTTGGGGGCAATTGCATTTACCCCCAAACCCCCTTCGCATAAAACTGGTTATTTGGAGACCTTGCTGCTTTGCATGCCGCGCTGACCCACCCCTTTTATTTATGGAGGTTGCTAGCCCCAATGAAATCTAATCTCGGCGGATGATTTCAGCGATCTGGTTGGTGTGGTCGCCTTCATGCCACAGCGTGCGGCGCAACACTTTGCGCCCCGACCACTGCTCGCCCTGCCGCTCGGTGATGCGCGCGTCGCCGGCGAGTTTGGGCAGCGTCGACAGGGTGTGGGTGCGCACAGCTTCCAGGCGCTCAAGCGCGTCTGCGGGCAACTGCTCCCGCGGCAGCGCCAGGCCCAGGCGGTCGAAGTACCAGGCTTCGGCATTGGCGATGTGCAGCAGGGTCCCGGTGATGGAGCCGCGGGCGGCGCGCTCGTCTTGCCTATCAACGGCATCCTTCGGCACCTTTTGGATCACTTGCATCAAGGCTTGGCGGGACTTGATGAGCAATTCAAGC
>DATBWP010000267.1:0-4755 GCA_036514735.1 Anaerolineales bacterium | reverse complement strand
AATGGCTTTGTCTGCATGCTGGCTAACGAGCCCAGCGGGCAAGCGTTGCATCGCCCCCTTCGGTTACCCCTAAGCAGCATCAACCCCAGCTGTCGGAAGCTGTTCGCTTGACATTCCCCCTCTTTTGACCCCAAAACCCGTCTTTTATGCTTTATTAGTGAGAGTAGACCTTCCTGGGAGCTGTCAAGTAACCAATAGGCTGTGTGTATCGAATTGGTTACTTATTGGGAACTATTCCACCTCTGCTGGAGTTAACGAGGGATAACCAACTTTGTAGAATTGTCAACTTGGAACGTTTCATGCAACCGTACGCAGTAAGGTAGCCCCTTATTGGCACCCGCTTGGGTACCTCAGGTGCTACAATCCAACTTAGAGGCCTTCCCGCGAGGAGAAGTCTATGGACTTAACAAAAGCTAGGAACCTAATCACCATTTCAATTGCCCTCGTCCTCCTGTTGAGCGCGTGCCGCGCTCCGTCAGCTGGACCTACGGCAGCCGCCACCCAAGACCTGAATGCCCTGTACACCCAGGTTGCTGGCACCCTGATCGCCCAGGGTGGGACAGGTGAAACCGCCCTCCCAGTGGTGACAAATACGCCATTGGTGGTAACCGCCACCTCTTCACCGGTCCCACCCCAGCCAACTACACCCCCCAGCAATACCCCGGTGCCGCCTACCAATACGCCGGTGGCCGTCTGCAACCAGGCGGCCTTCATCTCGGATGTCACCATCCCCGACAACACGCGCATGGCCAAAGGACACGACTTCACCAAGACCTGGCGCATCCGCAATACGGGTACATGCACCTGGGACGAAGACTACAGCGTAGTCTTTAGCTCTGGCACCAATCTGGCTGCTAAGTCTTCCTATGAACTGCCAGAGGACGTGAGCCCTGGTGAGAACGTGGATATCTCCATCCCCATGGAAGCTCCCGATGCGAACGGCACCTACAAGAGCAACTGGGAGATCAGCAGCGATAAAGGCGTTGAATTTGGCGTCGGCGGTTCGGGTGGCAGCGCGGGCGTGCCTTTCTTTGTGCTCATCAAGGTGGGCGCCGACACCTCGGGCGGCGATGTGAAGTACGACTTTGCCGATAACGCCTGCGATGCGGATTGGTCCAGCGACACCAAGAACAACCTGCCCTGCCCGGGAACCAACACGGGTTCGGATGGCTTCATGATGGTACTGGAAGATCCCGATCTGGAGAACCGCCAGGAGGATGAACCGGCCATCTGGATGCACCCCAATCACGCTGGCTCCGGTTACATCCGCGGCGAGTTCCCCAAGTATGCGGTGAAGGATGACGATCACTTCGTGGCCTCGGTCGGATGCCTGGATGGCAACCCCAATTGCCGCGTGACCCTCACGTTGAGCTATATCCGCAGCAATGGCACCGAACACGTGCTGGGAACCTGGGATGAGAAGACGGACGGGTTGATCCGCGCGGTGGATGTTGATCTGTCCTCTTTGGCAGGCGAGACGGTTAGATTCGTCCTGACCGTGGATACGGGCAACAACTCCTTCAATCAGGCTAATGCCTTCTGGTTTGTGCCGCGCATTGAAAATCAATAAACAATAATTCCAATAAAAAGAGGCACGCGTTGCGTGCCTCTTTTTTTGCACATACTCATCTTTTCATGCAGAGCCCTAATGCGGTTCCTCAGCCCGCACCGGATTGCGCAGTTCCCCCAACCGTTCAATGCTGGTGACCAGTTCATCTCCATCCACCAACGGCCCCACCCCAGCAGGAGTCCCGGTGAGCAATAGGTCGCCCGGTTCCAAGGTCATCACCGAGGAGGCATAGGCTACCAGTTGCTTCAGGGGGAAAACCATATCTCGGGTGGAGCCCATTTGGCGCAATTCGCCATTGACCGTGCAACTGATCACCGCATCGGATGCATCGAACTCGGTTTCAATCCAGGGGCCGATGGGACAAAACGTGTCGAAACCTTTACCCCGCGTCCATTGACCATCTCTACGTTGCAGGTCGCGTGCGGTTACATCGTTGGCTACTGTGTAACCCAAAATTGCTTCGCTAACCTGATCCGGATTCAACCAGCGGCTGCGCCTGCCGATTACCACCGCCAGTTCGGCCTCATGTTCCACGCGCTGCGATTGGGGCGGCAACAAGATGGTGTCACCCGACCCAATCACTGCTGAGGGCGGTTTCAGAAACAAAAGGGGAACCTCTGGAACTTCGGCGTCGTGTTCCTGGGCATGGGCAGCATAATTTCTCCCCACGCAGATGACCTTGCTTGGGCTCACGGGCGGTAGCAATTTTATGGTGTCCAGCGGTATCTCCGGGGTTCCGCGTTTGAAAGCCTCGAACGGGCTGCCTTCGATCAACCCCACTTTATCATCCAAGACCCAGCCATAACGCGGGTCTGCAGTTTTCTCGAGAAATCGAATAATTCGCATAGGGTTTCTACCTCGCCCGGCCTGGCTTGGCGGCCGCAAAGCGCTTTAGCAGTTTTTCACTGCCCGTCTGCCGTTGTTTATACTCATCGGCAAATCGCCAGCGTAAGCTTGAGCCAAGGGCGTACACCAAGGCTGCCAGCAAAACGGGCGCATTATCACCCTGCTCCTGGCTTTGAACTTCCAACACGATATCGGCGCGTTGGGCGGCTGCAAAGGATGCACTGCCGACCATCGCCGCGGTTCGCAAGCCAGCCGCCTTGGCCTGGGCTAACGCAATGGAGAGCAACGGTGTTTCGTCTAGCATATCGATAACTATCAAAAAATCACCAGCAGCGGCGGAGGCCAAACCGCGCGCTGCACTGCGTTCATCGCAGGGCAGGGCCAGGCTTACCAAGCCTACCGCCTGTAAGTGGCGGATCAACTCATTGACAATAAACTGGCCCTGGGCATCTGCCAGGATCAATATTCGTTTGGCGTCACGGACGGCTTTCAGCATGGCTTCTAGCGGACCGGTGTCCATCATGCGCCTTTTACGATCCAGGGCCTCACTCAATTCTTTAAAGGATTTGTCGGCAACGGCAGGCAAGCTGTCCGGCTCAGCGCTTTCCTTAGGGCGTAATAAAAGCTCCTGGATCACGCGAGCCTTGATTTCGTCTTGCAGCTCGGGAAAGCCACTGTAATCCAACGCCTGGGCGAAACGCACCACGGTGGCCGAATCAACATCCACCTGGTGCGCCAGTTCAGAGGCGGTCATTAACGCAGCTTGCACGTAGGAATCGAGTATATAATCAGCCAATCGCTGAAAGCTCTTTGATAAGCGCGGCCGCGCTGCCCGAATGCGGTCAGCGTAGGAACCTGTGGCCATGGGACGGGAACTATAGCACAGAAAGTTGCGCTTAGCATAGATTTTGCAATTTGAATTGCAACAGGTTAGATGGCGTTAGATCTCACGTTAACCACCCCAGCACATAATCTAGACTAGCTTATTGTCCCTGACGGTTCCAAAATCGAGGAATTAAAAAAGGGGTGTGTTTTTTATATTCAAGGTAGGTTTCCCCAAAGCGTTCACTCAGTTCTCGGGTTTCGTGAATGTAGATATAAACCAACAACAGGCTGAAGACGATCAGGGTCAGCGCGACCACAACCGCAGAGCTTGTCCAGATCCCGATCCCAAGATACATCAATAACGCGCCCAGGGTCATTGGATTACGCGTGTTCGCATAAGGCCCGCTGCTTACCAGCCTCTGCGTAGCAACCATCGGGGCGGGCGTGCCTTCGCCCAATGAATATTGGACCTGGACCGACCAAACGACCAAAGCGAATCCTGCCACCGTTAAGGCTGGACCAAAGATCTGACCTATCCACCCAAGCTGGATCCTTCCCCACTCGTCAAAAACCCAGCCAATCACGGTAGCTACCCCGGCCAGGAGCAGCAACCCGAGGAAGAAAATGGCAATTACCCTCTGCCTGAGCGAATCCGGATGTTGGCGCGGCTTGTTCAACTTATGCGCCAATACCTTTCAACAGTGCACCGACAATATAAGCAACCACGGCGGCCAAGCCACCGACAATGAGCATTTCAAATCCGCTGCGGATTACATTTAGCTTTGTCACCGTCACCTTTGCCATGCCCAAGCCGAAGAGCGCCAAGCCCGATAAAATGATCGTGGCTGGAAAGGCGAAGGAATCGGAGATGGGGGTGAACAAGCCAATTAAGTAAATGAGCAATGGCACAATCCCGGCGACAACGAATGAACCGAAGGTTGCCATGCCGTTGTAGAGTGGATTGCGTTCATCTTCCAACATCCCCAGCTCATCTATCATCATCGCCTTGACCCAGCGGCGCGGCTGACGGCTTTGGATCTCAACCAGTTGCTGCGCTTCTTCTTGAGTATAGCCTCGCTTAACATACAACTCTTGTAGTTCGGCGCGCTCGCCATCAGGGAAGTGTTCCACCTCCCAAGCCTCGCGCTCCCATTCCTTGCGATAGTATTCCTGTTCGCTTTTTGCGGAGAGGTACGCACCCGTTGCCATCGAGAAGCCATCCGCCAAAAGGTTGGCCAGCCCGAGGATGAGAATGACCGGTGTGCCCAGTTGCGCGCCCGCTACCCCGCTGACGACTGCAAAAGTGGTGATGATCCCATCCAACCCACCGTAGACCATCTCACCGAGATATTGGCTGCCCGCACCGCCATGTTCCTCGGAGGCCTCGGCAATCCGCTCTGCCGTGTGGGCTGCCGCAGAGGCGGCTTCGTCGCCGTGTGCATAAGCCTGGCGCGCTTTTTCAAGTCTCTCAGATATGCTCTTCATTTTTTCATCTCCTCAAAACGTTAGGAAAA
>DATBWP010000266.1:0-3525 GCA_036514735.1 Anaerolineales bacterium | reverse complement strand
ACGAATGCGTTCCAGGTCCAGGTTCTTGAACTCGTTCCAAGGAGTGACTACGAGAAGAGCGTCGGCCTCCTTGGCCAGATCGTATGCATCGCTTGCCATTTCCACTTTCGGGAGCAGCTTGCGGGCGCCTTCGACGGCGACCGGATCAAAGGCGCGCACCTTCGCCCCAGCCGCCAGTAATTCTTCGGCGATATCGATCGATGGCGCTTCGCGCATATCGTCCGTGTTTTCCTTGAAAGCTAACCCGAGCAAGCCGATGGTGCGCCCCTTGAGCTCGCCTACCATCAGTTGCAAACGTTTAACGATTTGGTTCCGGCGGCGGCTGTTCACTTCCATGACCGAGTTGAGAATGCGCGGCTCATGGCCTAGTTCTTCTGCCATGAAAGCCAAGGCCTTGATGTCCTTGGGAAAACACGAGCCGCCGTAGCCCAGGCCGGCTTCGAGGAATTGCTTGCCCACGCGTGGGTCAAAACCCATGCCAGCGGCCACTTCCTTCACGTCGGCGCCCAGGGACTCGCAAATATCGGCGATCTCGTTAATGAAGGAGATTTTGGTGGCCAGAAAGGCATTGGAGGCGTATTTGATCATTTCGGCCGTGCGCAGGTCGGTGATCACAATAGGGGAGCGCAGCGGGAGGTGAAGTTGAGCTACTTTGTCGGCCGCTTCGCGGTTCAGCGAACCGAGCACGGTGCGATGCGGGCTCATAAAATCAGCAATGGCAGCACCTTCGCGCAGGAACTCGGGGCAAGAGACCACCCAAAATTCGATGGTCTTGGGCTGGGCAGCTTTGATGATCTCGGCTACAAAGTCCCCGGTGCCCACCGGCACCGTGGACTTGTTGATCACGATGAGCGGCGCCTGCATGTTCTCGGCGATCGAGCGGGAGGCGGCCTCAACGTATTTAAGATCCGCCTCGCCGTCAACCCCTGAGGGGGTGCCCACGCAGATAAAGATAAATTCACAATCTTTAAGGGCTTCCTTGTAGGACGTGGTGAAGTGCAAGCGGCCGGCTGCCACATTGCGGGCCACCAATTCTTCCAGGCCCGGCTCGTAGATCGGCATGCGCCCCTGCTTGAGGCCGGCGATGCGGTCTTTGTCCACGTCCAGGGCGGTCACGGTGTTGCCCAGGTCGCTAAAACAAGCAGCTGTCACCAAGCCGACGTAACCGACCCCCACCACGCTGATTTTTTTCATACCTTCTCCAACTTACAGATTGGCGCCAATGATAACACCCGCGTTTGCAGGCTGTCTTTCCGATTGAAACGGGGGTTAGAATGGCGAAGTGAAGCTGGTTTCGCTTTGCCTCCTGGTTACTTTGTTGGCTGCCTGTGTTGCACCATCAGCCACCCTTACGCCAAGCCCAAGCGTCACACCTTCTTCAACCGCAACACCTGAGCCAAGCCGTACCTCCACCGTGGTTCCCAGCGAGACGCCAGTCCCGGTGAGCGCGGTGTGCTCGCCGCTGCAGGACCATGCGTTGACCGATTTGCCCAAGTATCAAACCCAGCCTTTTATACCGCCGCAAGGCGCAAACAAAGAGACGGGCCATCATGGGGTCGACTTTGCTTATTACCGTCGCGATGGAGTGGGCGGCCATATTGAAGGCACCCCCATTCAATCGGTGCTTAATGGCTATATGGCCGGCCTGGGATTCAATGCGGTCTATGGCAATTACCTGATCATCGAAACCCCCTTTGAGTGGCTGCCGGCCGACCTGGCCGCCTCCTATCCTGTTGGCAGCGGCCAATCGCTATACCTACTTTACGCGCACATGCAAGAACTGGCGCCCTTCGAAATTCACGAGCCCCTGGATTGCGGCCAGGTGGTGGGCCAGGTTGGGGACAGCGGCAGCACCTATTTCGTCAGCGATCCCCATCTACATCTGGAGACGCGCCTGGGGCCGTCGGGGCTCTTCATTGAACCGATGGCTTATTACGATACGCAGGCCAGTGAAGCAGAGAAGGAAGCCTACCTGTATTGGCGCACCAGCGATACCTTCACCCTGTTTGATCCCCGCATCTTGCTCGACTATGGAGCGGCACATGAAGACATCCAAGGCTAATCCGCGCGCCGTGCGCGCTCCGCGCGGCACTCAGCTGGCTTGTAAGAATTGGCTCATCGAAGCCGCCTATCGCATGATCCAGAACAACTTGGATGCGGAAGTGGCCGAGCGACCCGAAGACCTGGTGGTCTATGGCGGCCGCGGCCAGGCAGCGCGTAGTTGGGAGGCCTTCGACGCCATCCTGGATTCGTTGCGCAATCTGGAACCGAATGAAACTTTGTTGGTGCAATCCGGCAAACCGGTGGCGGTGTTCGGCACGCATACAGACGCGCCGCGTGTGCTGATTGCCAATTCCAACCTGGTACCCCATTGGGCCACCCAGGAGCATTTTGATGAGCTGGCGGCCAAAGGGTTGATGATGTATGGGCAAATGACAGCCGGGTCCTGGATTTACATTGGCACTCAAGGGATCTTGCAAGGCACTTATGAAACGTTGGGCTCACTGGCGCGGCAACGCGGCTGGGGTTCGCTGAAAAGCAAATTCGTGCTGACCGCCGGCCTGGGCGGTATGGGAGGCGCCCAGCCACTGGCTGTCACCATGAACGAGGGAGTGGGGCTGATCGTGGAGGTCGACCCTGCCCGGGCCCGGCGCCGCCTGGAACTGGGTTACGTCGATGAAGTGGTGGACACACTTGAAGAGGCGATGACCGTTGTCGAAGAATACGTCGGGAAGCAGCAGCCCAGGTCCATCGGCCTCATCGGCAATGCTGCCGAGGTCTATGCTGAATTAGTCATCCGCCGGGTGGTGCCCGATGTGGTCACCGACCAGACGCCGGCGCACGACCTGTTGGCTTATATCCCGGCTGGTATGACCTTGTCACAAGCGGATGAATTGCGCCGGCGCGACCCAAAGGGTTATGAGCGCCAGGCTCAGCTTTCCATGGCGGCTCAGGTGGAAGCTATGCTGCAATTCCAAAAAGGCGGCGCTGAAGTCTTTGATTATGGCAATAACTTGCGCCAGCGAGCCTTTGACATCGGCGTCAAGCAGGCGTTCGACTTCCCTGGTTTTGTGCCGGCCTATATCCGCCCGTTGTTCTGCGAGGGTAAAGGGCCGTTTCGCTGGGTGGCCTTATCAGGGGACCCCGAAGATATTTACAAGACCGACGCGGCGCTCATTGAACTTTTCCCTGCAAATGAGCATTTGCAACGCTGGCTTAAGCTGGCCGGCGAGCGCATCCCATTTCAGGGTTTGCCGGCGCGCATTTGCTGGCTTGGTTACGGGGAGCGCGCCAAGGCGGGGTTGCGTCTTAACCAAATGGTAGCCAGCGGTGAACTTAACGCTCCCATTGTGATCGGCCGCGACCATTTGGATTCCGGTTCGGTGGCTTCTCCCAATCGCGAGACGGAAGGGATGAAAGACGGCACCGACGCAGTGAGCGATTGGCCAATCTTAAACGCCCTGCTCAATGCCGTGAACGGCGCTACCTGGGTCTCCTTTCACCATGGCGGCGGCGTGGGCATCG
>DATBWP010000265.1:0-3199 GCA_036514735.1 Anaerolineales bacterium | reverse complement strand
AACTGGGCAACTGCAAACAAGGCAGCTCTTTCCATTTCTTCGGATTTAACGCCCCTCGGCCGGTTAGTGCTGCACTTCCAGGCCCTTCACTCAAGGAAGGCGGCGTCAGGAGTCCAGGTGGCGCTTTCCCACGATTACCGGCAGTTTTGCAGGCTCGCGGTGGGCGCGCAGTCGATCGGCAAGCCGCCCTAGCTTCCAGCTGAGGCCGAAGGCAGGCTCAAGGAGCCTCCAGCGCAGGTCGAATTCGGATCCCAGTTGGCGCAGGCGCGCATAAGTGAGGTAGTTCTCGCTGGCTAGCGCATTCGAAGGGAATCCGAATTGGCGCGTAAACGCTTCCTGGCGCTCCTTGACCATGCGCGCGCCGCTCGTGGCATCGTAATAAATAGGGGTGTCGATGATCACCAGACCGCCCCCGGGCATTAGCATGCGCTGGGCTTCGGCCAGGGTGGCAGAGAAGGATTCGGAATAATGGAACGAGGCGTTGAACACAACCAGGTCGCACTGACCCGGGCGCAGAGGTAATCGGTCGTATTCGGCTTGCAGGCAAAGGAAGGGCGTTTCGTAGTATTTGTGCGCGCCGAGACCATCCCAGCCATTGGTCAACAAATCAACCGCGGCCAGCTGATGCCCCCGCTCGACCAAGCGGTGGGAAAGCCAGCCGTTGCCAGCGCCGAGGTCCACGATCTTGAGGACGGCATCTCCCTGTTCCAGCGGCGCTAAAACCTTGGCCACGAAGGTATCGAAACTCCTGGCGCGTACCCGCCAGGCCGGGCTGTGCCTACCTGTCAGGTCCTCATAGGGGAGCGCCCGGTAAAAAGCGGCGTCACGCGAAGCGCGGCCCTCTGCTTTGCGCACTGTTTCGTATTCACGGATGAACTGTTCATAATGGGCGTGCCGCTCGGGCAGCAGGAAGCGCCAGACCCCATGTTCTTGGATGAAGGCGAGCTCATCGAAAAGGCAGTAGGCCGCATGTTCGCCGCGCGACTCGAGCGCCCCGCCGCAGCGCGGGCAGGCCAGGTCAAAGCCGCCTGCATTCATTTTGCGCCACTCAGCGTTTCGATGGCGGCATCATAAGCGGCTTCCAAGCTGCGCTCGATGCGCGCAAGATCCTGGGGCCCCTTCCAGGTCAAATCGGCCAGGCTGTCGCCGATCACGAAGATTGTGGCCGCCTGCTTTCCATGGACCTTGGCCACAGTGAACAGGGCTGCGCTTTCCATGTCCACAGTTTGAATGCCCTGCTTTTGATAATGCTCCACTTCCAGGTCAGTCTCGCGGTAAGCTGCGTCAGTAGTCCACGTGGCTCCGACGTGAGGCGCCAGACTCTTTGCTTGCAGATTGCCAACCAGCCTCGAGACGAGGTCAGGGTCCGCGTTGATGAAATCCCCCGCGGGCAAGTAGTGGTGCGAGGTGCCTTCATCCCGCAAGGCGCGATCGCACACGACAATATCGCCGGTGTTCAATTGCTCTTGAATGGCGCCCGACATGGAAACGGAGATGAGCCGCTGCGCTCCCCAGGCGATCAGTTCTTCTGTCACAGCGGCCATGAGCGGGGAGCCCAGGCCAAAATTCGCCAACACCATCACTTTGTTGTTGGTTTTGTTGAGCAATAGCACGTCGCCATTGAGCTTGCCCAAGATGCGGAACGGATGGCGCCGTTTGAGTCGCTCTGGCAGCCCTTTTTGCAAACAGAGCACCACCGCTTCAGGCCCAATGCCCTTTGGCAGCATTCCCGAGTTCTGGCGATAGGCAAGCATGTGCTCGGGGGTGAGAATAGGCTTCCCTTTGCGTTTGTTTGAGAAATTGGGGACGGACATTTCAGTGAGTTAAGGCTGCTTACGCCAATAAACCAGGAGAACAGCGGCCTGCAGAACTTCCGCCGAAAGCATGGCCCAGGCCACCGCGAAGGCACCCAGCCTGGGAATCAATAATAAGGCCAGCACAACGAACAAGAGCAAACTGCTGGCAAGCCCCACAAGGATAGGGAGTTCTTTGCAGGAAGACAAAAGCATAAGCGAAAGATAATGCGTGAAAGTTAACGGCACGAGCAGCCAAGCAAGCACCTTAAGCAGGTCGATGGCCGGGGTGAAATCGGGCCCAAATAGAAGCGGGATGAGCGCATCGGCTGCCAAGGTAAACACGAGGGCGAAGGCAGCAGAGACCGCCAGCAGCCCTTTCAGCGAGGAAGCGGAAATTTTGGCGAACGACTGATTGGCAGGCCCAGCGGCAAGATGCGCCTGGGACATGGCCGGGAACAAAGCGCCCAGCAAGGCGAAATGGATGATCTTGGTGGCTTCCACCGGGCGCAATGCGGCAGCAAACCAGCCGGTGGCTGCGGCGCCCAACACAGTCGCCAAAAGAATGATCCCAGCGCGCTGGGAAAGCGCGCCCAGGAAACCTACAGCGGCGATCGGGGCGCTAAGGCGCACATGCTGACCCAGGGAAGGCGGGGATACGCTCCAGGCCATGCTGGAAAGCGGAAAGTGGCGAGCGCACAGCGCCAGCGCCAGGCCGGCCATTACCACCTGGATAATTAACAACCAAACGAACAAGCTAAGGATCGAGGAACCCGATTGAATGAAAACCCAGGCAAGGCCGACGAGCAGGAGCCCATTAGCGAAATTAAGGCCCATAAAGCTATCCATGCGCTCGATGCCGCGCAAAGCGGAACTGCAGGCGGTGTAAAACGCCAGGGGGAGCAGGGACAAACTGTAAAGGCGCAACGCGGAAACCGCCTCCGCGGATTGGTTGGGAAGATACGGCGCGGCTACGAAGACTATTAGGATGAATGGAACGGCGATCGCAAGCTGAATAAGCACGGAGGAAGCCAGCAGACCGCGTTCACGTTTTGCGGCTACCTCGCGCATGATGAGCATATCGGTGCCAAAGGTGCTGGTGAGATTGCCGAGGAAGATGACTGAGGTGATGAAGGCGTACACGCCTAAGCCCTCATCCCCGAGGCGGCGGGCAAGGATAAGAGTGAAGAGCACCAGCATGGCCTGAGAACCAAGCCGCCCAATGAAAAGCCAGGCAGTATTTTTGGCGACGCGCTTCCCCAGGCTGCGAGTGGTCATATACACCGCAGGGTCACTTGCTGGGCTCATAGCGAAATGAAATGATGAAGAAGTCCCCCCAACCGGAAAATGGCGGAAACGTGCACAGCCGGTCATCCAGCCAGGCAAGCGCGCCGTACAGGCGCGGA
>DATBWP010000264.1:0-2810 GCA_036514735.1 Anaerolineales bacterium | reverse complement strand
GGTTTAAGGATGTACATAACTCGCTGGATATCGGAGCAGTAATCTTCTTCGATCACGCCGAAATCGAAATGCACGATATGGCCGGGCTGCACTTTAAGGTCGGTGGGGGCCGCATGACCTACCGGGCTTTCCGGGCCGGTGTTAACAGCGGGGCAGAACTGCGCTTCCCAGGCCGGCTGTAGGCCGCGTTCTTTGAGCTGAGCGTGGATAAAAGCGGCGATCTCGCGTTCCGTCTGGCCCGTTTTTACATAACTAAAAGCCTGGGTGTAGATGTCTTTAGCGGTGCGAATAGCCTTTTTGATCCTGCGGAGCTCGTCGTCAGTCTTGCGGCCACGCACCGCGGCCACAATACCCTCGGCGCTGACCAGCCGGTCGGCATAGGGGCTGCCGAGATAGCCGCGCAGCAGTTCATACATGCCATGGGTCAGGCCATCGGCAAAGGTGTCGTTCTTGGAGGTGTTGACCGCGATCTGCCTGGGGTCCAGACGGGCAACGGTTTGGCCTAAACCTTCACGGATGGACTGGTGATAATCGAGCACCTGCGAATAGGCGCCGGTATTGCGGGCTGTGTCGGCTTCGAAGTGCCCGACGATGGCGATGCGTTCACCCGTGCGGCTGATAAGCAAGGCGGACTGCCAGGTGAGGTCGGCGCCGAAAAGCAGAGGCAGCATGGGGTCGCCGCCGGCGCGGGTTTCGCGCACAAAAGTGAGCCACAGGTCTATGCCGAGTTCCTGCAGCACGCCGACGGCTTGCTCGACTTTTTCTTTAACAAGGTTGGTCATTGGAGGCCTCCGAGGTATTAACTATAAATCAAAAGACTGATAGGTAGTAGACGGTAGGCAGTATGTTGCAGCAGAAAAGTATTAATTATTATCATGAGCTGGTGGATGGGGTCATGAGGGTGAGAGCCTCATGCGGATGTGATTTGTAAGCCCGACACACACCACCCTCCTCATTCCTTGACAGGGAAGGTCTGCACGAGGGAAGACGGAAGCAGGACGGCTGCCAGTTTGGATAGCGCTCATTAGCCTCATTATTGTTCAAAAGTGAACTTTTGTGATTAAAGAGGATATTTTATTAAGGTGTTGGACAAAGCCTTCGGTTCGTTAACCCCATCCCCAGCCCTTCCCCTTTCAAGGGGAAGGGAGCTGCGAAGCTGGCGAGCTGGGGTTTGTGTGTGTAAACGACAAAAGGCGCAGCATGCTGCGCCCTTTTTGTGTTGTCATGCTGAGCTAGCCATCCATTGAATTGTCCCAATTCCATGGATTGGCTTTAAGCGAAGCATCCACCCTAAAGCCTGTTTGAAGAGCGAGCGGGAATGCAATTCGATGAGTTGGGTGGATTCTTCGCGGCGCACGGTTTGCCTTCGGCAACCTTAGCTTGCTCAGAATGACACTGTTTATTTGTGGGGCAGCATGCTGCGCCCCTAAGGCTCGTCGGGTACGACAGGGTATTTTGGCTAGCAGCCACCCATTTTCGAGATTGCCACGCCCACTACGTGGGCTCGCAATGACAATCGGGAAAGGTGGGGCGGCTTGCAAGCCGCCCCTACATCAATTGCACGTACTACCTGCTACTAACTGTCGACTGCCAACTGTCAACAGCTTTACCACGCATAAGCCTCGGGCGCGGTGCCGCCCGGCCCGGGCCAGAGCTCGTCAAGCTTCTTCAAGGTGTCGGCGTCCAGGTCGAGGTCCAGCGAATGCAGGTTTCCGGCAAACTGTTCTTTGGTGCGCGGGCCGATGATGGGGGCGGTGACGGCCGGCTGCTGCAGCAACCAGGCCAAGGCGACATCGGCGGGGGCTTCACCCAATTCTTTGCAGAAGGCTTCATAAGCCTTGAGTTGTTCCTGACGTTCTTTGAGGATCTTGGTGGCTTCTTCTGACGTGCGGCGGCCATTGTTTGCTTTTTGCGAGGCGCCGCCCAGAATGCCGCGATTGAGCGGGCTCCAGGGAATCAGACCGAGGCCATAATCCTGACAGGCGGGAATCACTTCCAGCTCAATGGTGCGCTGCATGAGGTTATAGAGACTCTGCTCACTGACCAGGCCCATGAAGTGGCGGGCCTGGGCAGCTTGCTGGGCTTTAGCAATATGCCAGCCGGCAAAGTTACTGCTGCCTACGTAGAGTACTTTGCCCTGGAAGACCAGCACTTCCATGGCTTGCCAGATCTCCTCCCAGGGTGTGGTGCGGTCAATGTGATGCATCTGGTACAGGTCGACGTGATCCGTTTGCAGCCGACTTAAGCTCTCATCGCAAGCCTGGCGGATATTCAGGGCAGAGAGCCGGCGCTGGTTGGGCCAGTCTCCCATGCGGCCAAACACCTTGGTGGCCAAGACTACTTTCTGGCGACGACCACCGCCCTGAGCAAACCAACGACCCACGATCTGTTCGGTAACGCCTTCGCCCATTTTCCAACCGTACACGTTGGCGGTATCGAAGAAATTAATGCCCAGGTCTAGGGCTTGATCCATGATGGCGAAGCTATCCGCCTCTGAAGTGAGCGGGCCGAAATTCATGGTGCCCAGACACAGCCGACTTACCTGCAACCCGGTGCGGCCTAATTGTGTGTATTGCATGGAAACTCCTTTCAGCAAACTACGATTTCGACAACCTGGCACGCGACGGGAACAGCTTTGAAAGCAACGGGAAGCGACTCAATACCAGCCAGAGGAAAAGGGCTTCGATGATCAGAGCTAAACTCAGCCCAAACGTGGCGACAGCAATGCCGGGGAGTTGCAGCATCCCAACGCCGACCGCCAGCACCAGGATCAATGTGGCCAATTCCAAAACCATGGCAATCGCTTGCGG
>DATBWP010000263.1:0-4483 GCA_036514735.1 Anaerolineales bacterium | reverse complement strand
GGCTTCAGCGGCTAAATAGCAGCACAACGCCGAATCCAGGCCGCCGGAGAGCCCCAGCACGGCGCGCTGAAAGCCTACGCGTGTCACCTCACTGTGGATGAAACCCGTAAGGATGCGCCGGGCCACGGTGGTATTAATGCTCAGGTCAATCGCGGCCATTGGATCCCCGCAGGTTGGCTTGCAAGATACGGTTCAGTTCGCGCTGCACCAACCCGGTGCGTTCATCGCGCAGTAAGGGCAGGCGAGCCCGGGCACGGTGCAGTTCATCGAGGTCAAGCTCCACGACAGTTAGCGCTTCCTCAAAATATGGGCCTTTGGCGATTTCTTCGCCATTGGGATCGTAAACACTGGATCCGCCCCAGAAGTTAAGCCCATCCTCATAGCCCGTGCGCCCATTCTGGGCAACAAAATCAGTGAACAGACTGGCATAAGCCTGGCAGACATGCTCCACCCAACGGGCGGAATCCAACGCGGCATCGTTGCTAATGCCCCGACCGGGTGAGGCCGAGATAAAGAAAAGCAGGTCTGCTCCGTCCAGCCAAAGCAGGTAGGGTGGCGGGGCGTGCCAAAAATCTTCGCAAATCAATATACCAGCCCGGCCGAAGCGAGTATCGAAGGCTCGGATGCTGTCCCCCCAGGCCCAAAAGCGGCCTTCGTCGAACATGCCGTAGGTCGGCAGGTACACCTTGCGATGCACGTGTACCACTTCCCCTTTTGAAAGATAAGCCGCAGAATTGTAAAAGCGGTGGCGGGAATCTTCCTCCGTAAAACCAACGATAAGGTCAACCCTTTTGCTGGCTTCCAGCAGAGGTTTGAAGACTGGGTCGCTTGCCTGGGGGCGGGCTACGACCGCAGGCACCAGGTCCTGGAGCACGTAACCAGTGAGGGAAAGTTCGGGGAAAATGATCAGGTCTGTCCCCTTGGCTTGTTCGATATAGGCCAGATGCTTTTCGAGGTTGGCGCTTACCACGCCCAGACGGGTTGTGATCTGCGCAAGCGCCAATTTAAGCTTCACAGTGCCTTTTCCTTGACCTTCATCGAAAGTTTACCATGCGAGGTATATAATCCTGCCTTCCTATGGCTATCCAAAAGGTGCAAGGCGATCTCGCGATCGATTTCCTTCCCGCTAACCTCTGGGACCTGAACGCCATCCGCCAGTTAGAGCGCCTCAGCTTTGAGCTGGATGCCTGGCCGCTGATCGAGATGATCGGAGTGCTTAGCCTACCCAGCATTGAGCGGTGGAAAGCGATGCACGCCGAACAGGTGCTGGGTTTCGTAGCTGCAGACGTGCGCCGGCGGCAGAACGTGGCCTGGATCGCTACTATCGCCGTGCACCCGGATTTCCGCGGCCGGGGTATCGGCGATCGGCTGCTGGCCCTGGCTGAGCAACGCAGCGGTATGCCGCGCATGAGGCTTAGCGTGCGCGCCAGTAACCGTTCCGCCCAGCGGTTGTACCAGCGCCGCGGCTACCAGCAGATCGACGTGTGGCCGCGCTACTACACCGGCGATGAAGATGCCATCGTGATGGAAAAAGTGCTGACCTAGAACAGATTCCCCTGCGCTGCTACACTCGAAATTACCGTCTCACAATCGCATCGGTCATCTTCGCCACCCGCACTAGCGGCTCCACGTCGTGCACACGCACTATGTCTGCTCCTCGGGTGATGGCCACTGCCACAGCTGCGGCGGTACCCTCCAAGCGCTGCTCGGGCGGCAGGTCCAGCGTATAGCCGATGAAGGATTTGCGTGAAGGGCCAACCAAGAGCGGGTAGCCCAACTGGCACAGCTCACCGCAGCGGTTCAGTAGCTCCAGGTTCTGCTCGACGGTCTTGCCGAAGCCGATACCGGGGTCGAGGATGATGTTTTCGTCGTGGATGCCGGCTTTGTGGGCTCGCTCTACGCTGTGCAGCAGCTCCTGCTTGATGTCTTTAATCAGGTTGGTATATTCCACCCCTATATAACGACCGCCCAGGCGCTCGCGCAAGTCGGCATTGGCGGGGTTGCTGCGATTGTGCATAAGGATCAGCGGCGCGCCGCGCTCAGCTACCAGCTTCGCCAGGTAGGGATCAGCGCGCAAACCCCATACATCGTTCACCAGGTGTGCTCCTGCATCCAGGGCTGCGGCAGCTACGTCAGCTTTGTAGGTGTCAATCGAGATCGGCGTATTCAGCTCGGCAGCCAGAGCCTGGATCACAGGCAGCACACGCGCCTGTTCCTCGGCCGCGCTGACTGGTTGGGCGCCCGGCCTCGTACTCTCGCCGCCTACGTCCAGGAAATCGGCGCCCGCGGCCACAAAGGCGCGCCCCAGTGCCAGGGCTGCGGCCACCACATTGCTGGTCGCAGCCAGGCCATCCCCCGAGAAGGAATCCGGGGTGACATTGAGGATGCCCATCACGTAAGTACGTGAGCCCCAGGTAAACGTCTTGGCGCCGATGCGAAGGGGTTTCATGCCTTGTAAGGTTTTGCGCCGCTGGCATCGAGACCAGCCAGCAGCTGTTGGACGGTTTTCTCCTGGCCGGGGATGCGAAGTTCGGGAGCGATGTCGCCCAAGGGTGTCAGGATGAAGGCGCGCTCGTGCAGGCCGGGGTGGGGCACCCGCAGTCGATCTTCGTTTAATACCAGGGCGTCGATCAACAAGATGTCAATGTCGATCTCGCGCGGCCCGTTTTTGAAGCGCGGTTTGCGGCCCAGCCCCTGCTCTATCTCTTTGAGAAATTTGAGCAGCTCTTTGGGCTCGAGTTCGGTCTCGGCCTCCAGCGCCTGATTGAGAAAGGCAGGCTGGTCTGTATAGCCCCAGGGAACGGTCTCATACATCTGTGAGCGCTGTGTTACGCGCACGGCTGGCGCCAGGGCAGCCGTGGCCGCGTCCAGGTGCGCTTGCCGGTCGCCCAGGTTGCTGCCCAAGCCAAGGTAGATTTTGTAGGTCATGGGTGCGATTGTAATGGGTCTTGGGCAAACTAACTGCAGGTGAACCCCGATTGCCGGAAATCAAAAAACCAATCATGGTTGATCCTTATTCTCGAATTTGTGCTCGTCTATGTGAAATTCGCCATGCTATAATTTTTGCCGAACAAGCAAGGAGAGGTCGCATAGTCTGGCCTAGTGCGCGCGCTTGGAAAGCGCGTATACCGCAAGGTATCGAGGGTTCGAATCCCTCCCTCTCCGCCTGAAGCCATGCAGGATCAAATCTTAGCTCACTTAGTCGCCCGTTTTCGTGCCCACCACGAACTGGTTTCAGCCCTACCGGAAGAAGTCCTTCAGAAAAAGCTTCCCCTGCCGTCGAATAGCATTGGCGCACAATATTGGTGTGTGGTCGGGGCGCGGGAAAGCTATACACGGGCGTTAAAGGAAGGGGAGTGGACCGGGTTTCAATGCTCCCTTTCCTCATCAGATGTGAAGGAAAAGCAGAAAGTGCTGGATGCCCTTGACCGGTCTGCGGCCGACTTCGATCAGGTCGCCAGGCAGGTTGAGTGGACCAGGCGAAGGATCGATTTGCTCCTCGATCTTTTCGAACACGAAACCCAGCATCAAGGCCAGATGATCCGCTACGTATACGGCTTAGGCCTGCATTTTCCCAAGTCCTGGATCGACCGCTGGGCGCTCGAAAATTAAGAGTTCGTGATGCGGCCTAGCCAA
The DNA here is from genome assembly GCA_036514735.1 of Anaerolineales bacterium. Lineage (GTDB taxonomy): Bacteria > Chloroflexota > Anaerolineae > Anaerolineales > UBA11579 > JAMCZK01. Next base: position 847 of record DATBWP010000263.1, on the reverse strand, counting down.
AGTAAAGATGTGGAATGCTTCCTTGCGAAAGCGCCCGCAGTGCAGCGCGCTGCCCTGAAAACCTTGCGGGCGGCCATAAAAGCCGCCGCGCCGGAAACGGAAGAAGTGATCAGTTATGGGGTCCCGATGTTCAAATATCGAGGCCACCCGCTGGTTTCTTATGGATATGGCAAAGAACATTGCTCTTTCTTCGTGCAAAGCCCAGCTGTGATGAAAGCGCGCGCCAAACCACTAACAAGCTACGATACATCCAAGGGTACAGTCCATTTCACGCCGGATAAGCCGATCCCTGCGACTCTGATTAAGAAGTTAGTTGAAGCTCGCGTCAAAGAAACCGAGGAACGCTTCGGGTAACAGGAAGCTAAGCCGGTCTCGTATAATTGCGGCTAACCAATTCGCCAGAAAGGTTGCCAATATGGATGCCTCTGCTCAGATCGATCAACGCATCAAAGAGACCAAAGATTGGCGCGGCAAACTCATGGCGCGCCTGCGAAAGCTGATCCACGAAGCCGATTCCGAAATTACCGAGGAATGGAAGTGGGGCAGCCCCATCTTTTCGCATGGCGGCATGATCTGCAGCCTGGGCGCCTTCAAGGATCACGTGAAGGTGCATTTTTTCAAAGGCGCCGCGCTCGCCGATCCCAAAAAACTGTTCAATGCCGGTTTGGATGCCAAAGCCATGCGGGCTATCGATTTTAAAGATGGTGACAAAGTGGATGAGAAAGCGTTCAAGCAATTGATCGCCGCCGGCGTTGCTTACAACACGAGCAAGAAGAAATAGGCAGGTCTGCATGTGCCGCAATATCAAACCCCTCTATAATTTTGAACCGCCTGCCACCCAAGACGA
>DATBWP010000262.1:0-7513 GCA_036514735.1 Anaerolineales bacterium | reverse complement strand
GTAGGGCGAGAAAGAGGTCTGGATCTCGACCATTTCGCGGATACCCAGATTGTCACCACAAGGGATCAGCGGTTCTTCGATTGAACCCTTGGTTATGGGCACACCGCTAAGGTTAGCCAATTCGGTTTCAATTTCCTCGATGTCGCCTGCATCGTCTGGAAGAAGAGCTGGAGTGATAATGATGTTATAAGAGGCCACATTTTGCGCCAGCACAATACCGTTTCGATCGTAGATCACCCCGCGCTGGGAGGCGAGACTAATCGTCTCGGTGCGGTTTGCGTTTGCTTGCCGCAGCCAGTTCTCATGTTCGAGCACTTGCAGATAAAAAAGGCGGGCAATGAAGATAAAAAGCGCAAAGGCGATAACGCCGATGAAGGCGTAAAGGCGCCAGGCTTCCAGGGCAGGTCTTGGACTTTTTTCGACAATGGCGCTCATGCTGCCTGGTCGGTGGGGTTTATAAACCTATTCAACTCGGTAATTATTGCATAGATAGGTAAGATAAAGATGAGGTTCAGAAACATACTGGGGACGGTGATCAAATTTAAGGCTTCAAGGGCGTCCATGGGGTGAGCGCTCATGAACAAATAAACCAGGGTGACCAGGTGAATAGTAAGGGTTCCCAGCAGCGTGATCGAAAGGAGGGAAAGCAACTGGCCTTGCCAGATCCGTCGCCTGAGCAGCTGGCAAAGAAAAGCGGCTCCTAGATAGCCAGCCCATAATACCCAATCGGGGAGCGCGCTGGCATAGCCCATCATCAACCCGGCAGGGATGCCCCAGCGCCAGTCCGGCTTTGTCCCGGGTTGCATCATCCAGGCGATTAAGGTCAGCAAAACAAGATCGGCAACTCCCTGTAAGAGGGTAATGCGCGTTACCAGGGTGATCTGCAACAGAGCGGCGCCAAACATAAACACGATGCCAAGCAGAATGCGCATGCTCTAACTTCTTAGGGATTGGTGAGCAAGGGCGTCAGGTCTAGCGGTTGGAAGTTGACGATCACTAAAACGATCTCAAGCCGGGTGAAATCCACAACAGGTTGCACGGTTGCGGTTTGAAACAAGGCCTGGGCTTCCTGTCGCACGCTGCTCACCTGGCCAATCAGGATGTTGCTGGGAAAGAGCCCGCCAATTCCCGAGGTGAATACCAGGTCGCCAACTTGCAAAACTGCATCCTGGGGGATCAGATCGATGGCCAGATCTCCGGTGATGCTGCCGGTCAGCATCCCATCCACGTCGGAGGGTTGCAGGCGAACACTTACCTGCGCGGCTGGATCAGTGATCAGCTCCACCCGTGCAGCGTTGGCGGTAACTTGGGCCACCCGGCCAACCAGGCCTTCCTGCCCCACCACAGGCATGCCGCGGCGGATGCCGTCGTCGGAACCCCGGTTGATGACGATGTAATGTAAGAAAGGGCTTGGGTCTCTTCCTATGACGGCGGCTGCCTGGTAGGCGTTTTCCGGACGGGCGCGCGCAAAATCCAGCAATGCGGAGAGTAGCTCGATTTCGGTAACTTGCTGCTGCAGAGCGATGATCTGCGTTTGCAAAGTGGCGTTTTCAGCGCGCAATTCGGCGTTTTCCTGGCGCAAACGGGTAATGTCGGCCGGCGCATTCACGAAATCTTGGATGGCTTGGAACCGGTTGTAGAACCAAGTCTGGATATCGTATACCGGTCCCATGGCGCTGTTTAGGATGGGGCTCAGATACCCACCCAGGGCTAGCAGCAATAAGCCGGCTGCCAGCAGGATCAACGCGATGAGTTGATAGGGGCTATTTTTTGAAAAACGCATGAATTACAGGCTCGCAGGATGATATCCTGCCCACGTCTGGGGTGCGGGGTAATGATTAATCCAATTGCAGCAATAAATGGCGGTACGCTTCAAGGTCTTCAAGTACCAGGCCCGCCCCGCGGGCTACGCAGGTTAGGGCATCGTCTGCCACCCAGCAGCGAATATGCAATTCTTCGCTGAAGCGTTCATCTAATCCTTGCAGCAACGATCCACCGCCGCTCATACAAATCCCGCTATCCATGACATCCCCGAGCATGTCAGTGGGGATCTCGTCGATGGTTTCCTTGAAAGATTGGACGATGCTGTCGACTACTCCCGAAATAGCGTCACGGATCTCGATAGAGGAGATTTCAAGGGTTTCGGGCAAGCCGCTCACCAGGTTACGGCCGCGCACCGTCATGGTCTTTTCTTCTTTTAACGGATAGGCTGACCCTATTTTGATCTTCACCTGCTCGGCCGCCCGCTCGCTGATGAGGATGTTGTATTTATTGCGGATGTATTGCACCACTGCCAGATCCATTTCATCACCCCCCATGCGCAAGGACTTCGAGGTAATCACGCCACCCATTGAAAATGCAGTCACCTCCGAAGTGCCGCCCCCGATGTCGATGATCACCGTTCCGCTGACCTTATCAAGAGGCAGCCCCACGGCCAGCGCCGATGCGGTTGGTTCTTCGATCAGGTAGACAGCCCGGGCGCCTGCCAACAAGGCGGCGTCGTTTACTGCCCGTTTTTCCACCTCGGTGACTCCGGTGGGCACGCCAATTACCACCCGCGGCCGAGGCAGAGGCACAATGCTTTGCTCATGCGCTTTGCCGATAAAGTAGGCCAGCATTTCTTCGGTGATTTCGAACTCTGAGATGACGCCGTCTCGCAAAGGGCGAATGGCTAGCGCGTTCTTGGGCGTGCGCCCGGCCATTTCCTTGGCTTCGCGTCCCACCGCAATGGGGCGACGGGTTTTTTTGTCTATGGTGACATAAGACGGTTCGTTGATCACAATCCCCTTGCCGCGCACATAGACCAGGGTGTTGGCTGTACCCAAGTCGATACCGATATCCAGGGAGAAAAACCCTAGGATCCAATTAAGCGGGTTAAATGCCACACGGGCTCCTGCTAAGGGTTACACATGCAGATGGGATTGCTTCGGCTTCATTGTGTTTTGTGAGTGAGCCTGCGGAAGTTCTTCGGCACAGGGTTTGCCTGCAAAACACGTCATTTTACCATGTCCTTAAATCTTCCATCTTGGTCAGCCGGCATGGAAAGGGTAGATGCATGGTGGTCGGGGTCGGCAACATAAAATGGTTTCGTTATGGGTATAATCTGTTTCTAACTCTGAAAAACAGGAGGTAGATCGGACAATAAGCTAAAAGATTGAGGGAAACAGCGCATGCCCCGGTATTTTTACCGGGTGACGAGGACGAAGGTTCCTTGCAACGCCAGTGGATGGCCTGTTTGGAGGAAGACGTTTCCAGGCAGCAAAGCAAGGATAGCAGGAAAGCGCGAAAATCGATTGATCAGCGGATGCCTTCCGGGTGTCAACCGCCCCCGACCATTTCCCTCCAAATGAAAGCACCCAAACAACACTGCAGGAGTAATCTTGCAGGCAAATAGGGCGCAGCGGATCGAGACAATAATGAGTTTGGCCAGTCCAAACTCAGGAGGAACTTCAGCATGTGTGGCATCGTTGGATATATCGGTGAGCGGAATGCTACTCCGCTCATTCTCAATGGCTTAAAGCGCCTCGAATATCGCGGTTACGACTCGGCTGGCATCGCCGTGTTGCAAAACGCGCACATTGAAGTGCGACGCGAGGCCGGCAAATTGGGCCGCCTGTATTCGCTGGTCGAAAAAGAACCGGTAGAGGGCAAATTAGGTATCGGGCACACCCGCTGGGCGACCCATGGGGTCCCCAGCACGCGCAACGCCCATCCGCATATGGGAGCCACGGGGGAAGTGGTTTTAGTCCACAATGGCATTGTGGAAAATTACCTGGAACTGAAAGAGGAGCTCCAAGCCGAGGGTATCGAGTTCAAGTCTGACACAGACACAGAGATCATCGTGCATTTAGTTGAGCGCTACCTCTCGCTGGATGTCGACCTGGAGGAGGCGGCTCGCCGGGCTTTGAACCACCTGCACGGCCACCATGGCGTGGTGATGTTTAGCTCGCGGCAGCCTGACCGCATCGTAGCTGCCCGCATCGGCAACGCCGGCGGGGTGGTGGTTGGCTTTGGCCGGGGCGAAATGTATCTGGCTTCCGATCTGCCCGCCATTGTTGAACACACCCGCGATGTCGTCTTCCTCGAATCCGGGCAGATCGCCGTTGTGACGCGCAATGGCCTCACATTGCAGGATCTGGACGGCCAGGCGCTCGACTTTGAGGTGCACAGCGTAGCCTGGGACCCGGTGGCTGCCGAAAAAGGGGCCTACCGTCACTTCATGCAAAAAGAGATCCACGAGCAGGTGCGGTCGCTCACCGATACCATCGCCGGACGCGTTGACTTTAAACGCGGCCGTATTCTCCTTCCCGATCTAAACCTGGACGAAAAGAAGGCTCGCGCCATCGAGAAGATCTTTATCATCGCCTGTGGCACCGCTGGTTATTCCGGCATGGTGGGCAAAACCTTGATCGAGCGCATCGCCCGCGTGCCTGTTGAATTCGACATCGCTTCCGAGTTTCGCTATAGGGACCCCCTGGTGAATGATAAGAGCGTGGTCCTTGCCATTAGCCAATCGGGCGAGACAGCCGATACCCTGGCGGCAATGGCAGAAGGGAAGAAGCGTGGCGCAAAGCTTTGGGCCATCATTAATGTCATTGGCTCACAAGCTATGCGCATTGCCGATGGGTACATCTCGATGCAGTCCGGTCCGGAGATCGGCGTGGCCTCCACTAAAGCCTACACCGCGCCCTTGGTAGACCTTTACATGCTGGCCATTCTGCTGGCTGACCTGCGCGGCGTACTAAGCGAAGACGACCGCCATAGCCTGGTGGCAGAGCTGCGCCGTGTTCCAGACTGGGCTTCAGCCTGCCTGGATCGTGAAGACGAAGTCAAGGCGGTAGCTGAAGTGCTTAAGGATGTGAACCATTGCCTTTACCTTGGCCGGGGCATAAACACCGCCACAGCGTATGAAGGCGCTTTGAAGCTGAAAGAGATCTCCTATATCCACGCCGAAGGTTACCCTGCCGGGGAAATGAAGCATGGCCCAATTGCGCTGATCGACCCCGATATGCCGGTGATAGCCATTGCCCCGCACGATCCCTGGTACGAGAAAATGCTCAGCCAGATCGAACAAGCCAAGGCACGTGGTGGCAAGGTGATTGCTGTGGCCACGGAAGGCGATGAGCTGATCCCGCCGCTGGCCGATCACGTGTTGTGGGTACCTGAGACGCCCTGGATGTTGAGCCCGGCGATCACAGTGATCCCCCTGCAAATGCTGGCCTACCATATTGCTGTCCTGCGCGGCCTGGATGTGGACCAACCGCGCAACCTGGCCAAAAGCGTGACAGTGGAGTAGCGAGTTTCAGTTTGTTAGTTCAGGGCTTGTCTCAGGAAACACCCCAAAGTTTTTTGCGCATCACTGGCCGGCGTTCTTTGCTGCGCGCCACGACTTTGAATCCCGCTTGCTCGAACAATGCCTGGGTACCCCAAAAGATCGCGGCATCACCAAGGGGAGACTTCCCCCCTTTCGTATCGATAGGATAGGCTTCCAGGATCTGTGCGCCTCGGGCGCGCGCAAAATCCTCTGCTGCGGAGAGCAGCTTCTTTCCAATGCCCTTACGGCGGAATCCCTTTTGAATAAAGAAGCACACCACAGACCACACCGGCTTTTCATCGACGGGTTTGAACAACGGCGAGCGTTGGATGCGGCCAAAGACTTGGCGCGGGCCGATAGAGATCCATCCCACCGGCTTGCCCTCCAGATAGGCAAGCAGCCCTGGTGCTTCGTCGCGCGCCACGATCCTTCGCATGGCGGCTTTGTTGCCCTTGTTGCCATTCGCGCTGAATTCAGCGCCGCTAAGGCGAGAGAACATACACCAGCAGCCACTGTACGCGCCACTGGGGCCGAATAATTCGACCAAATCGGCCCACTGATCGGCAGTAACCGGCCTGACCTCAATGGCAACCGCCATATTTGGATGATACCGCAAGGTTCTACAAGTAATTTGAGAAAGGATTAGCTATCTCAGCCACAGCCACAACAACGCGATGATGACCAGCGTGGGCCAAACCCACAGCCAGCCGCCGGCGTCTGCCGGCCCGGAACCGATGCCAGTGGGCCGGAAGCGGAACACAAGGTAATCGCGCGTCAGTTCGCGCAGTCTGCTGTCGCTGACCCTGAACGGGTTGAAGCCTCCAAAGACAAAGGCAGCAAACCTGAATTGACCATGACGTTGCGCAGCATGCGCATTTTCTCTTCGGGTTCCTCCACCACTTCGCCCCGGCAAGCCACGGCGCCGCCCGGCAACAGGAGTTCTGCCTGCGGATCAGCTTTAAGATTCTTCACCCAATGGGAAAGGTGGCCGTACCACGCCAGGCAGTATACGCTGCCATCGGCGATGGCGTAGTTTACGGGGGTGTAACGGGTCTTGCCGTTGAGGTGGCCGCGGGTCTTGATCACCATGATGTACCCGCCTAAAGGGCTACCCAGGATGGCGCCTAATCCCAGGCGAAAGGCGGGCACCATGAACACTTTGTTCATGACCCAGAAACCCTTGCGCATTAAATCAGCCATGGGCAGGCGCGTCACACCTCATTATTGCTCGTCGCCTTAAGTATGTTAATTTATTTGGGAAGGAAAGAGAAGGGTGCGTTGCCTGCTGCGACGACCCGCCTGCCGTACTTGCGTAACCCGTCCTTGATCTGGCTCACGATGGTGTCGCATTGATCATAACCATCCAGCACATGCTCGGGCAGGTCGCTGTCCAGGCCGACCAACACGATGCTTGTTTGCCGGCGGTTTTTCAACTCGGCATAGGCGATCTCATTCCACGCCATGCTCCAGTTGAGCTCGTTGAGCAGGAAGCCATTTTCGGAGATGCCCACCTTATCAACATGCAGAACTGGCTTACTTAGCAAGAAGACGCTCAGACCGGCAGCTGCCAATAAAATAACACAAGCGGTGATCTGGAGGATCAGACAGAGGGTGTCGTGTCCGTGCGTATGGAAGGCGGCTGAGACAAACCATCCGGCGATAAGCAGGCAACCCAAAGCCAGCAAACGGTCTCGCCAAAGTGAAAGGCTGGTCTTACTAAAGGTTGCTTGCGACTCTATCATGGTTGTTTCTTGTGGCCGCACATATTTGCGTGCGGCCTTTATCAAGAGCCGACTTAACTATAGGGTGAATTGAGCAGGGACCTAAGGGATGATTGTCCCCTTGGACCACAGGTTTTCCCTATGGCTGGCTATAGAAGATAGCTATTGCAACAGAACGGTGGGAGCAGTTTCTTTAATCTTCCACCGCGCGTTTTAAAGCCTGTAAGCGGGCCTGCCAAAATTCCTCATATTTGCTCAGCCAGACCTCGATGTTTGCCAGGGGCAGTGGATCCAGGCGGTACCAAAGCTCGCGCCCGCGGCGTTCCTGCGACACCAGCCGGGCACGGCGCAGCACGCGCAGGTGCTTGCTTACCCCTGGTCGGCTGAGGCGCGCGAAGCGGGCGGCCAGGTCTCCGGCCCGCAGCGGGCCTTGTAGGCGCAGCCAGTCGAGGATCTGACGACGGGTAGGGTCGGCGAT
>DATBWP010000261.1:0-2099 GCA_036514735.1 Anaerolineales bacterium | reverse complement strand
AAGGCTTCGAGATCCTTCAAGCCCGCCAAGATTTCGGCCTCGATCTACACCAGATTGCCCAGGTCTGGCAGCACGGCTCAGTCGTGCGCTCCTGGCTGCTGGATCTGGCCGAGCGCGCCTTGGATGCCGATCCTCAGCTAGAGGACCTCTCTGACTGGGTGGAGGATTCCGGCGAGGGACGCTGGACGGTGTTCGAGGCCATCAACCAGGATGTGCCCGCCCCGGTGATCACGCTTTCCTTGCTGCAGCGCCTGGCCTCGCGCCAGGAGCACAGCTTCGCCGGCAAGCTGCTGGCCGCGCTGCGCAATCAATTCGGCGGTCACGCCGTCAAAAAGCCGGAGGACTGAGGCCGTGCCGCTTAGCGCTCCCAAGAGGCCGGAAGGCCCGATCGGGCTGGTGATCTTCGGCGTCACCGGCGATCTGGCACAGCGCAAATTGGTGCCCGCTATATATCAACTAGCCCTCGACGAACAGCTCCCTGAGGAATTTCATATTATCGGCTTCGCCCGCCGCGATTGGGGCGACGAAAAGCTGCGCGCCGAAATGCGCGCCGCGCTAACCGAGCACGCCCGCACCCGGCCGCTGGATAAGAAGGTGCTGGATACCTTGCTGGAACGCATGCATTATGTGACCGGCACTTTCGACAGCCAAGACGGGTATAAGCAACTGCGCGCCCTGCTTGATGAGCTGGGGGCGGATAATCGCCTCTTTTATCTTGCCACTCCTCCGCATGCTTACATGACCATCGTGGAGAATCTCGGCGCTTCAGATATGGCTGCCTGCCAGCAGGGATGGACGCGCATCGTGGTGGAAAAGCCGTATGGTCGCGATCTGCAATCCGCCAAGGAGCTGGAAGAGGCCATTCACAAGGTGTTCGCTGAAGACCAGATCTATCGCATTGACCATTATCTCGGTAAGGAGACCGTGCAAAATATCCTGGTCTTCCGTTTTGCCAACGGAATTTTCGAGCCCCTGTGGAACAACCGCTATGTCGATTCGGTGCAGATCACCGTTTCAGAAACCATGGGGGTGGATGGACGCGCCGGCTATTACGACACCGCAGGTGTGGCTCGCGACATGCTCCAGAATCACATCCTGCAGCTGCTCACCCTCACCGCCATGGAAGCGCCGGTCGCCTTCAGCGCAGATGCGGTGCGCGACGAGAAGGTCAAGGTGCTGCACGCTTTGCACATGCTGCACGGCGATGATGTGATGAACTGCACTTTGCGCGCCCAATATGGCGGCGGCACCGTGGATGGCGAACGAATTTGGCCTTATCTGGACCACGAGGGCGTGGCCAAGGATTCCAAGACCGAGACGCTGCTAGCCATGCGCATAGGTATCGACAACTGGCGGTGGGCGGGGGTGCCTTTCTTTATCCGCTCGGGAAAGCATTTGCCACGCCGCCTCACCGAGATCGCCGTGCAATATAAGCAAGTGCCCATCTCCCTATTCGGGGCGCGCAACATGGCCGGGGAAGCCCCTAATCGGTTGCTGCTCAACCTGCAGCCGGATGAGGGCATCACGCTGACCTTCGGCGCCAAGGCGCCGGGCAGCGGTGACCTGATCCAGCCCGTGAAGATGGAATTCTCATACGATGAGACCTTCGGTCGCAGTTCGCCGGAGGCTTACGAGCGCTTGCTGCTCGATTGCGCCAATGGCGACCCAACCCTGTTCACCCGCAGCGACGAGGTGCTGGCCGCTTGGGCCTTCGTGGACGAGATTCTGCAGGCTTGGGTAGCCCACCCGCGCCAGAAGTTACCTCAGTACAAGCCCGGCACCTGGGGTCCGCCGGAGATGGACGAATTCATCCGCTCCCATGGGCACGAATGGCGGAAATTTGACTAAGAATGTAAATTAGGCATAGCCCTCGACATGGCAGCGCACACCCCGCGCCCCTAGCGGCCTACGGAACGTGCTTACCGCGTATAACTTGCCCCAAATTCCACTTCCGCCAATATGTGCTTTTCCATGGCTGCAAGCAGCTCGCGCTTGTTGGCCCCTGATTCCAATTCCAGCATAGTATCTAGCGCATACAGCGTAAACACGTAGCGATGCGTGCTGCCCTGCGGCGGGCAGGGGCCGCCGTACTCCAGCGC
>DATBWP010000260.1:0-6248 GCA_036514735.1 Anaerolineales bacterium | reverse complement strand
CATCAGCGATTTTGTGGGGCGCCACCCCACCATCAAAATGCTGGCCTTGGCCTTTTTGCTTCTCATCGGTTTCTCGCTGGTCGTGGAAGGCTTGCACCAGGAGATTCCCAAAGGGTACATTTACTTCGCCATGGGTTTTTCTGTTTTCGTCGAAATCTTAAATTTGCGCCTGCGCACGCCCTCGCCCAAACCCGTCAAGCTTCGCGAGCCTTATAGCAAGAAAAGGAAAGCTGCATGAGCCTTTGGTTGCGCGTCAAGCGGCGCTTTTTCAGGATCCTCGCTGGCGTCGTACTCAGGTTGATTACCCGCTTGGAAATTATCAACGGGGAGCGCATCCAAAATACGGCCGGTCCCGTAGTCATCGTTTGCAATCATCTAGGGCGCATGGATGCCCTGATAACCATCGCCTTGGCCAGCCGGGACGACCTGATCGTAGTGGTTGCCGAGAAATACCGCAAGGTGGCCGTGATCCGTTGGTTAGTTAGGCAGTTGGACCTGCTGTTCCTGGAACGCTTTGAAGCCGATCTGGGGACGCTTCGGGAGGTTTTACGCCGCCTGGAGCGTGGTGGCTTCCTAGTGATCGCCCCAGAAGGCACGCGTAGCCCTTCCGAAGCCCTGTTGCAAGGTAAACCCGGGGCAGCTTTCCTGGCCGCAAAAACCGGTGCAGTGGTCATTCCTGTAGGCGTAACAGGTACGGAAGATCGTGTGGTGGGTGAAGCTTATCGAAAATTCCGACGGCCCAAGGTGGTCCTAAAGATGGGTCTGCCATACTCCATCCCACCCCTTCCGAAGGTTGGCCGGGCTGAATTTCTTGCGCAACAGACCGATGAGATCATGACCCGCATTGCCGCGCTATTGCCAACGGAATATCGCGGGGTTTATTCAAATCATCCTCTGCTCTTGAGTCTTTTAGGGAAAACGAAGTAAATATTGGTTATGTAATGTTTTGGCTATGCGCAATTGCAATAAGAATACGGCACAATGGAGGTCTCATGCAAGCTACCGGGTCAACTGTAATTAAGGCGTCGCGCGAAAAAGTATGGAGTTACCTGACTAATCCGGATTTCGTGGCGAAGTGCGCCCCGGGCTTGGAAAGTATGGAAGTGGTGGAGGAGAATAAAAAATACCGCGCCATTGGCTCCGTTGGACTGGGCAATTTAAAAGTCCGCTTTTCCGGCGAGGTCGAATTCGTAACGATGGAAGCTCCCAACTGCGCTGTCGTAAAAGGCCGGGGGACGGCACCGGGCAGCGCAGTCGAGGGAACCGCCGAGATGAAATTGCGCGATGGCGCAGACGGCGCCACCATCATGGATTGGACTGCGGATGTCAAAGTGCTGGGCACCATCGCCAGCCTGGCTTCGCGAATGATGAATAGCATGGCCCAAAAATTAAGTAACCAGTTTTTCGATTGCGTTAAACAGCAGATCGAGGAGTAGTTTCCCCATGCGCGAGTTGCTGCCGGACCTGGAAAACTGGCTGGAAGCAGGCGAACGCGTCGCTCTCGCCACGGTCATCTCTACCTGGGGCTCGGCGCCGCGCCGCCCTGGCTCGTTTATGGCCATCAGCGAAAGTGGCGGCCTGGTGGGTTCGGTGAGCGGCGGCTGCGTGGAGGGCGCCGTTATCCAGGCCGCCCAAGAAGTCATCCGTACTCAGCAAGCCCAGCGCCTGCACTTTGGCGTGGCCGACGAGACCGCCTGGGAAGTGGGTTTGGCCTGCGGTGGAGAGATCGACGTATTTGTCCAACCTGCGTCCCCTGCCCTGCTCAACCCCTTGCTGGCCAGATTAAAAACAGATCAAAACAGCATCCTCACTACTGTAGTTTCCGGACCAACCGGTCAGCTCGGCGTTCAAGAACTCATCGACTCGTCAGGTCTAAGCATTGCAGCTACCAACGGAGCCTTGCTCTCACCGCAAGAAAGGGAACTTTTAGGCAAACATGCCCACATCGTTCCCCAGGGAGACAGGGAATTATTTGTTAATCCGCTGGAGGCACCGCCTACCCTCTGCATGATCGGCGGCGGGCACATCGCTGTTGCCCTGTCCAAAATAGCCGGCACCCTCAACTTTCGCACTGTGATCGTGGACCCGCGTAAACTGTTCGCCACTACACATCGCTTTTCCAACGTTGACCAGCTTATCCAAGCCTGGCCGAAACAAGCCTTTCAGCAACATCCGCTAACCTCCTCTACTGCGGTGGCTTCGTTAAGCCACGACCCCAAGATCGACGATCCTGCCTTACTGGCAGCGCTTACTAGCGAGGCTTTCTACGTCGGGGCTTTGGGCAGCAAAAAAACCCAGGCCAAACGCCGCGAGCGCTTACTGGCAGCCGGGCTGAGCGCTGAGAACCTGGCTCGCCTTCACGCACCCATTGGGCTTGAGATCGGCGCCGAATCCCCGGAAGAGATTGCTTTGTCCATCATGGCGCAAGTCATCGCAGTCTATCGAAAGTAATGCCCGCGCAGATAGCTTGCTCTGTACTTAAGCCCCGACTACAATCAAGACTTCCAAACGCATGAAGCCCGCCCCGTTCGAATACTACGCCCCCGATTCGCTGGAAGCCGCCCTGGAATTAAAGGCCAGGTTCGGCGACGATGCCAAGCCGTTGGCTGGTGGTCAAAGCCTGATCCCTGCCATGAACTTTCGAGTCGCCCAACCCAGCATTCTGATCGACCTGAACCGCATCGCTGAACTGCGCTATATCCGCAAGAATGGAGCCTTACACATTGGCGCCATGACCGTGCAGTCACAAGCCGAGCACGATGATTTGGTTGCCGCCCATGCCCCCTTGCTGCACGAAGCCATCCCCAACATCGCCCATTTGCAGATCCGCAATCGCGGCACCATTGGCGGCAGTATCGCTCACGCCGACCCAGCCAGCGAACTGCCGGTAGTTTGCGTGGCGCTCAACGCGCGCATGCGGGCCCAAAGCAAAACTGCCGAACGTTGGATCGAGGCCAGGGATTTCTTCGCCGGTTTGTTTGCGACTACACTGCAATCCGACGAACTACTGGTGGCTATCGAGTTCCCCGACCTGGCTGAAAACACCGGATATGCCTTCATGGAACTTTCGCGCCGTTCAGGAGATTACGCCATGGCCGGTGTTGCCGCTTTGCTAACCCTTGGCGGCGACGGTTCTTGTGAGCACGCCACACTGGTCTATTTGAACGTGGGTGATGGCCCCGTCGAAGCCATCCGGGCAGCCGACAGCCTAAGCGGCGTAAAACCGACCGCGGCAGCTTTCCGCGATGCGGCCCAAATCGCCAGCCAGACGGATCTGGCCCCCTTCGGCAATCTGCACGCCTCCGCCGATTATCAGCGCCATCTCTCCGCGGTGCTCACCGAGCGCGCCTTAGCCAAGGCTTTTGAGCGTGCCAGCCAAAGGATTAAGTCCTCGTCATGAAGACCTATCCCATCTCCGTCTCGATCAATGGGAAAACCTACCGGCACGAAGTCGAGCCGCGCCTGCTGCTCGCCGATTACCTCCGCCAACAAGCTGGCCTGACCGGCACGCATGTGGGTTGCGAACACGGCGTCTGCGGCGCTTGCACCGTTCTTTTCGATGGCAAGCCGGTGCGTTCCTGCCTCATGCTGGCGGTGCAAGTCAATGGCCACGATCTCATGACCGTTGAAGGTTTGGCCACCGAAGAGAAAAATCTGCACCCCCTCCAGCACGCATTTTGGGAAGCGCATGGGCTGCAATGCGGCTTCTGCACCCCTGGGATCCTAATGACCCTGTTACCTTTCTTGCAGGAGCATCCCGACCCAAGCGAGACCGAAATCCGCGAGGCCATCTCAGGCAACCTTTGCCGCTGCACCGGCTACCAGCATATTGTGGATGCGGCCAAGCTGGCCGCAAAAAAAATGCACACGCCATGATCCGCTACGCGCACAAAGAAACCGGCCTGCAGGAACGCATAGACCAGTTTGAAAAGCTTTATAAAACCAAAGAGCCGCGTATCCATGCCTTCCTCCCGGAAGCAGGCCGCTTCGCCCGTTTGCAGCGCGAAGCAGGTGCATTGGACCGAAACCTCGGCAAGCTGGCTAATCACTCTCCGCTCTTTGGCCTGCTTCTTGGCGTGAAGGACATCTTCCACGTCGATGGCTTCCCAACCCAGGCCGGCAGCCGCTTACCTGCCCGCGTTTTGCGCGGAGCAGAAGCGACCAGCGTGACCTTGTTGAAGAAAACCGGCATGCTGATCGCGGGAAAAACCGTAACCACGGAATTCGCTTACTTTTCCCCCGGTCCCACTCGCAATCCACACAACCTCGCTCACACCCCCGGCGGCTCCAGCAGCGGCTCCGCCGCGGCGGTCGCCGCCGGCTTGGTAGACCTCGCCCTGGGCACTCAAACGATTGGGTCCACTAACCGGCCGGCTTCGTATTGCGGTGTGGCTGGTTTTAAGCCAAGTTTCGGCCGAATTTCAACCGCAGGGGTCATCCCCCTGGCTAAATCCCTGGATCACGTTGGCGTTTTCGCTCACGAAGTATCGTTGATCGCGGCTGCAGCGGCTTTGCTGTGCCCGCTTTGGCAATCCCGTGCGGACCCTGCACAGAAACCCTACGTGGCGGTGCCCACCGGTGCCTACCTGGAACGTGCCAGCGATGAGATGCGCGCCCATTTCGAGAACGTGGTTGAGGGTCTGCAAGCTGCCGGTTATGCGGTAATACGACTGGATCCGTTCTTCGATCTGGACGAAATTGTGGCGCGCCATAACCTCATCCTGGCAGCCGAAGCCGCCCACACCCATGCCGCCTTGTATGAATCCTACCGCTGGCTGTATCATGAACAAACCGCAGCCCTCATCGGATCAGGCTTCACCATCACCGACAAAGACTTGGGCACTGCGCTGGCTGACGTTTTAAACTTAAGGCGAACCCTGAACACATTAATGGACCTGCATGGAATCGACCTGTGGATCTCACCGGCCGCCACCGGCCCGGCGCCCAAGGGTCTGGCCAGCACTGGAAACCCGATCATGAATCTACCCTGGACCCAAGTGGGTTTCCCCACCCTCGGTCTTCCCTCTGGGTTTAACCGTGACGGGCTCCCACTGGGCATTCAATTGGCGGCGGGTTTCAACCGCGACGAAGATCTGCTTGCCTGGGGTGTCGGGATCGAAAAAGCGTTGGGCGGCATCTCATGAGTGTCACCAAAAGCCAGGTCCGCCCGGGGGCTTATTTCGACTCCGTGGTCCTGATGCAGCTCCAGCGCAGTTTGCTCACGCTCCCCGGTGTGGAAGACGCCGGTGTGGTCATGGCTACTCCCGCCAATTTGGAGCTGTTGGCCGATAGCGAGCTGCTGGACGGCGATGGGAAAAAAGCCAAGCCCGACGATTTGCTGATTGTGGTGCGCGCTGCTTCTAGCCCAGAAGCTGAAGCCGCCCTCTCTCAATTTGACAACCTGCTCAAGCAGCGTCGCTCGGTTGCCGCTGGTACTTTCCACGCCCACAGCCTGGCGGCTGGGGCCAAAAGCCTGCCAGATGCAGACTGGGTGTTGATCTCCATTCCCGGCCGCTATGCAGCTAAAGTAGCCGACGAAGCGCTCAACCTGGGGAAGCACGTTTTTTTATACAGCGACAATGTTTCTCTTGAGGATGAGATTAAGCTCAAGCAAAAGTCCGCTGCTAAGGCACTTTTCTTGATGGGCCCGGATTGCGGCACGGCCATCATTAATGGTATCGGCTTAGGTTTCGCCAACCGCGTCCGCCGCGGCCCAGTCGGTCTGGTTGCAGCTTCCGGAACTGGATTGCAAACGGTCACTTCCCTGATCCACAACTTGGGTAGCGGGGTTTCGCAGGCCATCGGCGCAGGCGGTCGAGATCTGAAACCCGAAGTCGGCGCCATTACCATGCTGCAGGGTTTGCATTATTTAGCGGCTGACCCGGAGACCAAAGTCATCGTGCTCATCTCCAAGCCGCCGGATGACGCCACCGCGGCCAAACTGCTGATGGCCGCCCATCAACTGGACAAGCCTGTGGTTGTGGACTTTATTGGTTTCGCCCCACCTGCCGCACAGATAGGCAGCTTGCATTTCGTCGCCGGCTTGGACCACGCCGCACGCCTGGCGGTCGAACTTGCTCAGAACACCACGGAAATAACCAAGCCTATTAACCGCGCTAAAGGCTTTGTGCGCGGATTATTTTCTGGCGGCACCTTGGCCTACGAAGTGCTCAACGGCCTGCAGCTATTCCTTTCCCCGATCTATTCCAATGTCCCCATTCGCTCAGGCCAGGCGCTGGCAAACCCGC
>DATBWP010000259.1:0-4645 GCA_036514735.1 Anaerolineales bacterium | reverse complement strand
GCGAGCGTTTTACATACCTATTGATTAGGAGTGTGTTCGTTGTCTGTGCAGTTGCAGTCTGAATTCGTCGATCTGAAGCCGGTGGCGGCTGAAAACCGTTGGCGGGGCCTGTGGCGCATGCTGCAAGGCCACCGCCTGGCTTACAGCCTCGCCGCGGTTGGCCTGGGCGTTGCCGCCCTGAGCCGCTCCGGCGTCTATTTGCTGCTCGGCTTTTTCATCGACGATGTGCTCGGATCGAGCGGCTTCGACCAGCGCGTGCCACTGGTGGCGCTGGCCTTTGTAGGGCTGGCGGCCGTCCAGGGCAGCTTCACCTACTTCAGCGGCACACTCTCCGGACGCACGGCGGAGGCGGCCACGCGCCGCCTGCGCAATTATCTCTACGACCACATCCAGCGCCTGAGCTTCAGCTACCACGACCGCACCAAGACCGGCGAGCTGATCCAAAAGGTCACTTCCGACGTGGACGCGGTGCGGCGCTTTATCGCCCAGGAAGTGGTGGAATTCGGCCGCATCCTGATGTTATTCCTGGCCAATTTCGGCGTGTTGTTGTACCTGAAGGCCGACCTGGCCTTGCTTTCGGTGATCTGCGTGCCGTTCACCGTGGGCATGTCTTATTGGTTCTTCGGGCGCATCTCCAAAGCCTATGAAGACTTCCAAAACCAGGACGGCGTGCTTTCGGCGGTGCTGCAGGAGAACCTCTCGGGGGTGCGCGTGGTAAAAGCCTTTGCACGCCAGGATTACGAGCGCAACAAGTTCGAGAAGGAGAACTGGGAAAAGTACCAGCGGGGACGCCGCTTATTGCTGTGGCATTCCATGTTTTGGCCGCTTTCCGACATTATCACCGGCGCCCAGATGCTGTTCGGGTATACCATCGGCGCGCAGATGACGATCAACGGCCAAATGAGCATCGGCTCCTATTTGGCCTACGTAAGCATTTTGGTGTGGCTGATCTGGCCGATCCGCAACCTGGGGCGGGTCATCGTACAGATGTCGCAAGGCCTGGTGTCCTTCGGCCGCGTGGCAAGGATCATCCGGGAGGAACGGGAACCGTTGGATGAAGGGGACGTGGCCCCCAGCGGCCGGCTGCGGGGCGAGGTGGTCTTCGAAGACGTGAGCTTCGAATACGAACCGGGCATGCCGGTGCTGCACAACGTCAGTTTCCGCTGCGAGGCGGGACAAAGCGTGGCCTTGCTGGGTTCCACCGGCTCGGGCAAGACCAGCCTGGTGAGCCTGCTGCCGCGCTTCTACGATTACACCAGCGGGCGCATTTTGCTGGACGGCGTGGAACTAAAGCGCTACCCGCGCAAAACCCTGCGCGAGCAGATCGGCATCGTGCTGCAGGAGCCCTTCTTGTTTTCCCGCTCGCTGCGAGAAAACATTCGCTACAGCGTGGGCCGTGAAGTGAACGACAGCGAGATCGAGGCGGCCGCCAAGGCCGCCGCGGTGCACGATGTGATCAAAGAGTTTCCGGGGCAATACGACACCCTGGTGGGCGAAAAGGGCGTCACGCTTTCCGGCGGGCAGAAGCAGCGCGTTACCCTGGCGCGCACGCTGCTTAAGGACCCCAGCATCCTGATCCTGGACGACGCCACTTCGTCGGTGGACACCGAAACCGAAGCGGCCATCCGCGGCGAGCTGCGCCACATGATGAAGGCGCGCACCACCTTTATCATTGCGCACCGCATCCAAAGCGTGATGGCGGCCGACCTTATCCTGGTCTTTGATAAAGGGCGGGTGGTGCAGCAGGGGAGGCATGAGGAATTGCTGGCCCAAGAAGGCATTTACCGCAAGGTCTTCGAGATCCAGACCATGATCGAAGAAGAAGTGCAGCGCGAAGTGGCCTCGGCGGCCAGCGCTTGAGGAACGGACTTAGCTGTGGAAGACTTTAGCGAATTTCAAGAAGAAGAATTTTCGACGACCTTCAACGGGCGCACGATCCTGCGCATCCTGGCGCAGTTAAAGCCGCACTGGCCCTGGGTGCTGGGCTTCCTGTTCATGATCAGCCTGGTATCCGCCCTGGATTCCTATTTCACCTACCTGAACAAGGAAATCATTGACCGCGGCGTGGGCGGCAGGGACCTGACCATCATTTTCAACATCATGGTGCAATACGGCGCGCTGCTTTTGGTGCAGGCGGCCGGCGTGTTCTCCTTCATCTACCTTACAGGGGTGCTGGGCGAACGGGTGCGCTACGACCTGCGCAAGAAAATGTTCGGCCACCTGCAAGACCTGTCGCTGTCTTACTACAACCGCACCCCAGTGGGCTGGATCATTTCGCGGGTCACGTCGGATTCCGACCGGGTAGCTGAATTGGTCACCTGGGGCATGCTGGACACCACCTGGGGAATCATGAACATCATCACGGCCGGGTTCTTCATGGTGCTGATCAATTGGCGGCTGGCGCTGATCGTTGGGGTGGCCATCCCGGTGTTGGTGGTAGTGGCCTCCTGGTTCCAGAAGAAAATCATCAAGGAATACCGCCAGGTGCGCAAGATCAACTCCAAGATCACCGGAGCCTACAACGAGAACATCACCGGCGTGCGCGTGGTCAAATCGTTGGGCCGCGAAGAAGCCAACCTGCGCGAGTTCGGCGGGTTGACCGGCGAGATGTACCGCGCCGGCTATCGGGCGGCCTGGCTTTCGGCCATGTTCCTGCCCGTCGTGCAGCTGATCACCGCGGTGGTGCTTGGCGCCATCATCTGGTTCGGCGGCCTGGAGACCCAGGCGGGCGGCATGACCATCGGCGGCATTTCGGCTTTTGTGTCCTATGTGACCTTCATGCTGTTCCCTATCCAGGAAATGGCGCGCGTGTACGCCGAGTTGCAGCACGCGGTGGCATCGGCTGAGCGCATCTTTTCGCTGATCGACGCGGTGCCCACCGTGGTGGACCTGGAGAGCGCCAAAGACCCCGGAACACTCAAGGGCGATATCGTCTTCGAGGACGTGTCCTTTGCTTACGACGACGCCCCGGAAGAAGAAATTCTGAAGGGCTTCAATTTGCGGGTTAAGCAGGGTGAAACAGTGGCGCTGGTGGGGCCCACCGGCGGCGGCAAGAGCACCATCGTGAACCTGTTGTGCCGCTTCTTCGAGCCCACCCGCGGGCGGGTGTTGATCGGCGGCACAGACTATAAGCAGTACAGCCTGCAAAGCATCCAATCGCGCATCGGCGTGGTGCTGCAAACCCCGCACTTGTTTTCGGGTAGCGTGCGCGAAAACATCCGCTACGGCCGCCTGGAGGCAAGCGACGCCGAGATCGAGGAAGCCGCCAAGCTGGCTGGCGCCCACGATTTCATCGTGGAGCTGGACAAGGGCTATGCGGCGGAAGTGGGCGAGGGCGGCAACCTGCTCTCGGTAGGGCAGAAGCAGCTGATCAGCCTGGCGCGGGCGGTGCTGGCCAATCCCGAGATCTTCGTGATGGATGAGGCCACTAGCTCGGTGGATACGTTGACCGAGGCGCTGATCCAGCGCGGCATGGAAGTGATGATGAAAGGCCGCACTTCGTTCATCATCGCCCACCGCCTGTCCACCATCAAGCGCGCCAACCGCATCCTGGTGATCGAAGACGGCCAGATCACCGAAAGCGGCACGCACGCGGAATTGCTGCGCCAGGGCGGGCATTACTATCACCTGTACACCCAGCAGTTCCGCGCCGAGCTGACCCGCGAGCAGGATCCGTTTTTGGCGACGCAGGCTGAGGCGGGAGCCAGTTAATAGCAGAAAGGGGATAAAAATAAGGCTTGAATATGTAGGGGCGGTTTGCAAGCCGCCCCTACTGGTTTAAATTTCCACCTTGAATAATTCCCTGCATCAGAAGTTGCCGGTTTTGATATTAACGCATTACGGATTTCTCAGTCGCTATTCTGCCTTTGGCAGCCTAGCTTCCTTCGAAATGACAAAGGCAAATTTGTTTGCACGCCATGTTTTCTGTACTGCGTAGTCTCTGAGCGCCTGTTCCTAATCACTACTCACCAATTACTAATCACTTCATTTTCCTTCAAGGCATAATTACGTACCTATGGACGAATACGAAAACTACGAACCGAAACTTGGGGTGACGCGCCCGATCACTTCGCGCGAGCTGAGCGGCGACACGCAGCCCAGCCAGCCCAAGCGAGCGCGGCGCAGGTGGGGCTGCTCGCGGCCAGTGATTGTGCTCGCCGTGCTGCTGGCGGTGTATTTCTTTGCGCCATGGCGCACCAACATCCTGGTGCTGGGCATCGACCGCGCCGTGGAAGGCACGGCCATCGGCCGCAGCGACACGATGATGCTGGTCGGCGTGCAGACCTTCAGTGGCAAAGTGAGCATGCTCTCCATCCCGCGCGATCTGTGGGTGCCGATCCCGGATTATGGCGAAAGTCGCATCAATTCGGCGCATTCGTGGGGCGAAGGCGAACAGGCCGGCGGCGGCCCGCGCCTGGCGGCGGCCACCGTGCGCGAGAATTTTGGGGTTAACGTGACCTATACGCTGCGCGTGCGCCTGGAGGAATTTTCCGACGTGATCGACGCCATGGGCGGCATCGACGTCACCCTCGAGCAGGAGGCCGCCGGCTACCCGGCGGGCACGCATCACCTGGATGGAACGCAGGCATTGGCTTTTGTGCGCGACCGCGAGGGCGATGATTTTTATCGCCAGCAGCACCAGCAG
>DATBWP010000258.1:0-2513 GCA_036514735.1 Anaerolineales bacterium | reverse complement strand
GACACGGCAGATCTCAAGCGCTCGTTCTCGATCTGCAAGCCTTGAACCAGTTCGTTGCCTGACACCAGCGGCTCCGGGCTTGCCAAGGCTTCGTTTTGGATTAGCAGTCGTTCAATATCCGAACGATCGCGCTCGTCACCTATTGTCTCTTCTTCTAATATGGTCTCCACCTCCGCTTCTTCAGGTGCGACAGGCGGCTGGAGGCCAAGAGCCGCGGCCAAGCGGGCGCTCAGTTCGATCGAGGAAGAAACCAGTTTCAATTCATCCTCAGGCTGCCAGGCTTGCTCCAGGCTGAGCAAGAGCAGGCCCCAGGGCGAAGTCCCCTGGATTTGCAGGGGCAAAGCCAGCAGGTGTGCCTGGAAGGAAAGGCGCAGGGCTTTGGAGATCACACCAAGTTCCGGCATCCGCTCTTCAGTGGAGAGCAGCAGGGCTTGCTTGCTTTGCAATGCCAGCCTCAACCGGGGCAAGTCACCTAAGGGTAGGCTGGATGGTTCGATGGGCGCATCGCGCACAACGTTGTACCCGGCCGCCAGTCTGAATTCATCGCGTTCTTCATGGATGGTGATGAACACGCACAGGTCAGCCCCAAACTCTGCGGCGATGCGGCTGGCTAACGCAAAGGCCGATGCGGCCGGCGGAGCCTGTTCCCCGCTTTCGTCAAAATCGAAGAATTCAATTTCATCTTCTTGTTGGGTGATTTCTCCTTCCGCTTCGGGTTCGAAAGTTTCAGCAAACGCCTCTTGTGCGGCGAAATCCTCAGCAGATTGGCTGGCCGTTGCACGCCTGGGCAGCATGGAAAGCAGAGGAAGTACCAGCAGGTGGGCAGCCTGGGTTGCCAAAGGCAGGTTGCCAAAAGGCTCGGCCAACAAGAGCTGCGCGGTTTGGCCCAGCAACAGGATGCCGAAAACTATAAGACCCGCGATGAGCCTGGCTTTCACCATGCGCACGAGGGCAAAGAGAAGAGCTGCGAAGCAGGCCGCGCCCCAAGCATAATCCGCATCGCTGTAATTGAAGCTGGCGGCTGGCGGGTTGCTCAACCAGGGCGTGAAGATAACCCCTGCCAGCAAGAGTGCAGCCAGTAAGGCAATCGCAAAATTCATCCGGGCGTAGCGCTCTCCCTCCACGGGCTGCGACCATATCCAGGCCAGAGCCAGGAGGGTGATTAAGTGAAGACCGCGCTCCAAGGGAGCCATGGCTTGCAACGCGGCGGGAGACCCAGACCAGGCGTAAACAAAAACCACGACTTCCACCAAACGCAAGGCCATCAAGACCGCCAGGGTAAAAATCATTGAACGCGCCAAGCGATGCGGCTTGGCGCGTTGCAGCAACCAAAGACTGGCAGCCGAGAGCAGCAGCAAGACCAACAGCGCATAGAAAGTGCTGCCCTGCGGGCTTTCCAGCGCGGCGGCTAAGGTGACCCAGGAGGTTGGCATAATGAACGCGTCCTGGGGATTATAGTTCAGACGAAAGGCGCTAAAAAGCCATAATGGGGCACGGTTTTGCGATACTGGCGCGTGTGTTTCTTGCTGCTCAGCAAGAAACACCAAAGGTTGACAGTGTTTGCTTTCACGTTAGAATAATCATCAGTTTGGCCGAAGTGGCGGAATTGGCAGACGCGCTACGTTCAGGGCGTAGTGGGCGTAAGCTCGTGTGGGTTCGACTCCCACCTTCGGCACTCAAAAGCGAGCGTTGGCGCTCGCTTTTTATTTTCCAACTGGCTTAGAGCTTGCACCTGCATAACCCGCAAGGTAAACTCAACCTGTGGACAAAGTCGTTAAGTTCGTCAAGCGTTTTCCGGTAGTTATCGGCATCATGGCACTGTTGGTGGTGCTGTTCGCCTTCACCAATCGGGTGGCCGAGTATCTAAGGTTAAGTGCCCAGCAAGAGCGTGAAGCGGCGCGGCTCACCGAGTTGGTGGCAACCCAGGCTGCCCTCGAAGACCAGATCGCTTACGCCACCTCGCAGGCAGCCGTGGAAGAATGGGCCCGCGAGGATGCTCGCTGGGCACGCGACGGCGATTTCGTGGTCATCCCGCTGCCGCCAGCCGGGGTGACGCCGCAGCCGGTGGCCCAATTTGAGACTACCGCCACGCCTTCTACGAACTGGGATGCGTGGATGACCTGGCTTTTTACCAGCAACCCTTGACGCTCTGTTGTCTGACATGGTACTATCACACTTCGCCGCGGGGTGGAGCAGTGGCAGCTCGTCGGGCTCATAACCCGAAGGTCGGAGGTTCGAGTCCTCCCCCCGCTACTAGATGGTAAAGTCGCCGTAAGGCGACTTTTTGTTTGCCGAGTTTGTGCCGTTCGCCCCCTGTTACTAAAGTAAGTCCGCCGAGGCGTGACTTTTTGGTTATCGTCTGGGATTTGCTCTCCCGAACCAACCCCTTATTCGGTCCCTCAGCAATACAATATTCGCAGCCCTCGTTCGTCTTCAATGTAGATGAACGACGCGGCCAGCCTAACTACGATGGGACACGAACAGAACCGGCGCATCTCCGACATTGTCGGGCA
>DATBWP010000257.1:0-2726 GCA_036514735.1 Anaerolineales bacterium | reverse complement strand
GAGGGAGCGGCCGTCCTGATCGTAGAGGCGGGTGCGCAACTCAGTGACGCCAAACAGGGAATCCCTGGTGGCGAGGTTGGCAATGAAAGCCAAGATGGCAGCAGAGATGGTTTGAGGGCGAAGCAGCGGATTGGTGCTATGGGTTTGTAAATAGAAATCGGCGGGCACCAGTTCCGTATCGTGGAGCAAGATGGCATTCATGGGAACTTCACCGCTGCGCAGAGATTCGGGGCGGTCTAATATCAATACGCGTGGGAAATGTTCGGCCAAGCCCTGTTTGATGGTCGGGCTGTCGGTGTCCACCACGATATCCGCAAGCTCGGGGCAGGCCTGCAGGGCGAGCAGGATGTGATGGAACAATGGCCAGCCGGCCAGCGGGCGGTAGTTCTTGCCGCGCACGCGCTCGGAATAATCGCGCATGGGCACCAGGGCAACGATGCGGGGAGGGCTCGCGATCATGCCTTGGCCGACTTGCGGCTGGCCTCCTCAATGGATTTGGCGTTCTTTTTTTGCAAACGGTCTTCCAGGGAACCCGGAGGATAGTAGAAGACCTGCTTCAACTTTGCGCTGGGATCCACCACATCGTGGTAGCCGAGGTAAGTTCCCAGATATTGCAAAAACCGAAAGGGGATGATCCCGAAGACGTGGCGAAAAAAGGCGCGCTGGCGCCAGGCGGCTGCGAAATCGGAAGACACGGAGCGCAGGAACAAGCTGGCGAAATGCCACAGGGCGAAGCGACTGGCGGGCAGGATGCGTTTGAGGGCAATGGCTTCACGGCGATGGCGGTTCACTATCTGGGCCGCACTTTCCTCGTGCAGGTGAGCGACACCGGCCTTGGCCACGTAGACCACCTTGTAGCCGCGTTCACGCCAGGCTGAAGCCCAAGCCAGGTCCTCAAGGCCAGTCAGGGTTTCGTCGAAGGGTTGCTTTTTCCACAGGGTCAGGCGCAGCGCCAGGTTGGCGTTGTTGCAATAGGCATTGGGCTGATCCAGGTTGGATCGCTCCGGGAACCAGCGCAAAAAATGCTGGGCTTCGGAAAAGCGACTACCGGTGCCGCCGCGCTGTTTGCCGTAGGCCACGGCGACCTTGAGGTCTTCGAAAGGGGCAATCAGCTGCTTGAGCCAGTCCCGACTAAGGGGTAAGACGTGGGCGCTGGCAACCACTGCCAGGCTGCCGCGCGCCGCTTGCAAACCGAGATTCAACGAACGGCCGAAAGTAAATTCGGCGGGCTTGATATGCAGGACCTTGACCGGATAGCGGGCGGCAATAGCCAGGGTGCGGTCGGTAGAGCCGGAATCCACCAGAATGAGTTCATAGTTGCGAAAAGTCTGCTGCGCGATGGCTTCCAGTAGCTGACCGAGGTGCTTTTCCTCATTAAAGGCGCGAATAATGACGGAAATTTGCGGTCTTTTAGAGCTCTTGGCAGGCATGTTTGAATCTTACCAGTTCTGATTTTGCTCGTAACCCAGCCGGATCAAGAGGTCGCCGCCCACCTGCTTGAAGAGATGCTTGTGCTGGATGGTGAAATGCTGCTGCCAGCCGCCAGCCTGGCCGCTGCGGAAGGTGGGCGATTCTTGAGGTTTGATGCTTTGGGTCAAGGACTCGATGGCTGTGGAGCGGTCGCCGCGGTAAATGAAACCCCGGCTCAAGGCATGATCAAAGATGCGACCTAGCTCAAGCTGGGTGTTTTGAAGTAGTGCCTCGTAACGCAACGTGAGCACTTCATGGCGTTCCAGCCAAGGCAAATAGGGTTCGAACCGGGCGCGGATATCCAGGAAGGGATGCTCGAATTCGGGCCGGCCAAGGATGCTGACTTCCAAGCGCTGGTCGAAATCTTTCAGTTGGTTGACGTAGTAATCGTGGTGGACGTGATGGTTGTTGAGTTCGGTGACATAGAACACATGCGAAACCACCACATCACGCGGATCGCGGTAGATGAAAAACGGCGCCACGCCATCTCGGCATAACGCTTGGATCACTGTGGGAATTGCATGCACATGACCATAGCCAATATCGCCGGGCAGTAGCCGCGCCAAGTCAGTGAGAATGGCATTCAGCGTTCGCGGGCGGCCACTTTCTCCTTCGAAGGTGAGCACAGGCGGCAAGCCGCTTTCAACCACGGGTCCCAGCCGGGTAAAACCGGCCAGGATCTGAGTGAGCAGATGCGTGCCGCTCTTCGGGAAGGAATTCCCGAACAGAACAGGCATCTGCTTAATCGGAACCTCGGGGAAGGCTTGCTGCGCAATTATACGCCGCAGGCGACGGCGCGCCAGCCGCGCCAGCAAAGCGGGACTCACCATTGGTCGCTCTGCTCGTAACCAAGGCGTTGCAAGAGATCTCCCGCTGCAGCTTTAAAGGCGTGTTTGTTCTCGACGGTGAAATGCCGGCGCCATTCGCCGGGCTGCCCGCGGCGGAAGGTGCCCGAGGCGCCAGGGGCCACGGCGGCGCTGAGGGTGGCAATGGCTTCAGCCCGCGGCGGCTGCGGTTGAAAGCCGCGGGCGGCGAGGTGGTCCAAGATGCGGCCCAGGGCGTCCGGCCGGTTCAAAACCAGATCTTCGTAGCGCAGACATAGGACTTCGGGTTGATCCAACCAGGCAATGTAGGCTTCGTATTTAGCGTGTATGGAGGAGAGCTGCGCGGTAGGCGCCTGCAGCCCCTGGATGGCGACATTAAGGCGTTCCTCCATACTGGACAGGCTGGTGTAGTAAGCGTGCATACCGTGGTCT
>DATBWP010000256.1:0-7819 GCA_036514735.1 Anaerolineales bacterium | reverse complement strand
CGACCTGCCCATCCTGTTCGAGCATCAGCGCGACCCGCAGACGGTGAAGATGTCGGCCTTCCCCGCCCGTGAACGGGAAGCCTTCATGGCCCACTGGGCCAAGATCCGCGCCAACCCCGGCGTAGTGCTGCGCACCATCCTGTTCGATGGCCAGGTGGCCGGCAGCATCGTGAGCTGGGAGCAGGACGGCTGGCCAGCCTTCGGCTGGCCAGGGAGTTTGCAAAATGCGCAAACTCCAGGCGTTCCTCAAACTCACCGTGAAGTCGGTTATGGCCTGGGACCCGAATTCTGGGGCCGCGGCATCGCCACCCGGGCGCTGGCTGCTTTTGTGCAAGATCTCACACAACGGCCGCTGTTCGGCTACACGGCTGCCCATAACCTGGCCTCCATGCGCGTGCTGGAGAAATGCGGCTTCGTACGTGTCGGCGAAAGCCAGGGGGTGCTCAATGTGGGCGGCGAGCTGGTGACTGAAGTGGTGTACAGGTTGGATTGAAGAAGTTTGCCTAACTCCAGGTCCTAATTGAGTCGTAATTCACATATTCAACAATCTATTTACATCGAAATACTTCCCCTGTATAGTTGCATGTAAGTCCTAAACCCTCTTCTGGGCAGGCAGGGCATCATTCCCACAAACTATCGATAACTCATTGAACCCCTTCACCGGGGAGTTGGTGGCAAGCCTCGCCAGCTGACGTGCTTTCTACTTACCAGGGAGCTTATGCAACTATTAAGCGGCTGGCTTTGAGGGATGGTTTCAGGAGATCGATATGTTATCCACAAATACAGGTTCCGAGAAAGCAACAGAAAAATTAAGCACAAGAAGGCTCGGGAAGTTGGGGGCAGCGGTAGTGTTGGTCGCCTTCCTTGCATCTTGCGCGCCCCCAGCCGGGCCGCCTAAAGCACCCTCCAGGATCGGCGGCCGTGTTTTCGGGGTGGAATGCAACCCGGTCACGCTGGAGATGCAGCATGGCGAGACCCATGCGATCCAGCTGGCTGATGTGGGAGGCGAGGGCAAAGTGACCGGCTTCAAGGTTGGCACTATCAGGGGAGATGGTTTTATTCAAGTATCCCAGCCAGCTGCCAACAATACGGGATGGTCAGCCCTCCCTGGAAGTATTCAGGTCAAAAGTATGGCAGTAGATGGCCCAACCCGCACTGTGACCTACTACATCGAAGTTCTGCTGGGAGGAAGAGAGGGAGACCGGATTGCAGGCGGAAATATCTGGTGCCAGGTGAACGTGAATCACCTAGCCCCCACGCCGACCTTCACTTCAACTCCAAGCATCACGCCAACCCCGTCCCTCACCCCCACGCCTACACCTCCCGTGAAGTTAAGTGGGTTGAGATGCAAAGTCGAAATGAAACATGGCGAGGGCAAAGACATAAAGCTGGAAGTCTACCCGGGCTGGGAAGGATTAACTGAATTTTGGATTAACAATGTTATAGGCGATGGTCAAATTGAGGTATCAGCCATTGCTGGCGGCACTGTCCGAATCAAAAGTAAAGCAGTGGATGGCCCAACCCGCACGGTAACCTACTATATCGAAATTGTTGCGGGCGGAGGACAGGGCGGGACTAGCATTGTTGGTGCAAATCTCTGGTGTCAGGTGAGTGTGCACCATGTCGCGCCAACTCCCACACCAGAATATATCGTGACAGGACCTCCTTATGTGATCACAGAGTCCGGTTTCCGCGTCACTTATACCGGCCCGCGTGAGGCGAAAATCGGTGGGACACTTGAGGCGACATTCGAGGTCTTGACTCCTGAGGGAAAGCCGGCCAAGGGTGAACTCAGCGCAACCCTGTGGATTTCACCTTCGGACGCGAAAGCCAAACACGGCACAGAAGCATTAGACCCGCAAGGAAAGGTCACTGTGCAGTTTGAAATAGGCGATTATCCCGATGGGACGATACTAAAACTGCTTATTTCACACGAGGGCAAGGTTTACGAATTTCCTATTGAAATCACAGTTATGCCTTGACCTAAGCCTAATTAGCTGACTTCCGACCGACTGGCGCCGGCCGCCTTCCTGCAAGTGCTGGCCGAGCGCCCGTTGCTCGGCTACAACACCGAGCACAACCTCGCCTCGATGCGCGTGCTGGAGATCTGCGGCTTCGTACGTGTCGGCGAAAGCCAGGGCGTGCTCAATGTGGGCGGCACGCCGGTGAAAGAGGTGGTGTTCCGTCTGCACTAGAGCTAATAATTTAGCTGGGGCCAAAGTTTACAAAGGACCTTTGTTCATAGCTTATTAATAGAGTTCTTCCTATTATCAGGGAATCCCGCAACTAGTTTCCAAGGAGGAAACATGTACACAAAGTGGCTTGTCCCAAGCCGGCGTTCAAGGATCCCCGCGGTCCTGATCGCATTCATTCTGCTGCTCGCCACGGTAATCCCCGCGGCGGCAGTCACCTTTGGGGTGCCCGATGGCGAAGGCCATCCCCATGTGGGTCTGATGGTCTTCGATGTTGGCGGCCGTCCCTCCCACCGCTGTACGGGGACTCTGCTGTCCTCAACCGTGATGCTCACTGCCGGGCACTGCACCTTCGGCACCTCGGGCGGGCGCGTCTGGTTTGACGCTGACGTGGCGGCCGGCCGGCCAGGGAACGGCTATCCGTTTGCGGGCGGCACCGGCATCGAGTTCTCCGAAATCTATACCCACCCCGACTACAATGATGGCGCCTTCTATCTCTTCGACATTGGCATCGCCATCCTTTCAGAACCGGTTGTGCTGGATACTTATGGCACCCTGGCAGACATTGGCACCCTGGACGGTCTGAAGACCCAGCGCGGCCTGCAGGAGCAGAGCTTTACTGTGGTCGGTTACGGCCTGCAAAGTGTCAAGCCAACCCTCCAAGCGGACCTGGTGCGCTATCGGGGCACGGTGAACCTGATCGATGTAAGCGGCACGGCTGGGATTCCGGCAGGCACCTCGGTGCTGCTAACCAACAACCCGGGCAAAAAGGCATCCGGTGGCACCTGCTTTGGCGATTCGGGCGGGCCCACGTTTTGGGGCGACAGCAACGTGATCGTTGCGGTTACCTCCTTTGGCCTCAACCAGAACTGCAAAGGCTTGGGCGGCGGCTACCGGGTCGATCAAGCGGATGACCAGGATTGGATCAACACCTTCCTGGATTAAGCCAGCGACAGTAAAGAGCTCCTGCAAAATCGCAGGAGCTCTTTTATTGTTGAGTATCGCTACCGTTCTAGTGTTCAGGCTGGATCCCTTACCACTTGGATACCGTACCTGCTATAATAGCCGTGCACCTTGGCCCCAGCCAACCGGCAGGGGTCTTTTAATGCAGAAAGAAACATGAAAACAACCCGCAACGACCTGCGCAATATCGCCATCATCGCCCACGTAGACCACGGCAAGACCACCCTGGTGGACGGTTTGCTGCGCCAGGCGCACACCTTCCGCGAGAACCAGCAGGTGATGGAGCGCGTGATGGATTCCAACGCCCTGGAACGCGAGCGCGGCATCACCATCCTGGCCAAGAACACCGCCATCCGCATCATCGATCCCGCCAGCGGCCAGCCGGTGAAGATCAATATCGTGGACACGCCCGGCCATGCCGACTTCGGCGGCGAGGTGGAACGGGTGCTCAACATGGTGGACGGGGTGTTGCTGCTGGTGGACGCCGCCGAAGGCCCGCGCCCGCAAACCCGCTTCGTGCTCAAGAAAGCCCTCGAATTGGGCCATCGCGCCATTGTGGTGATCAACAAAGTCGACCGGCGCGATTCGGAACCCAGCCGGGTGCTGAACGATACCTTCGACCTGTTCATCGAGCTGGGCGCCAGCGATGCGCAAGCCGAGTTCCCGGTGGTCTATACCGTGGCCACCGAGCAGCGCGCCGGGCTAACCGCCGAACTGGGCCCCGACCTGCAGCCGCTGTACACCACCATCTTGAACGAGATCCCCGCCCCGGTGGTGGACGCGGATGCGCCCCTGCAAATGCTGGTGACCACCCTGGATTACGACAACTACCGCGGCCAAACCGCCATCGGCCGCATCTTTGCCGGCAAGATACGTGTCGGCCAAGCCGTGGTGCGGCTCACCTTAAAGGGTGAGAGCTTGCCCGAAAGGATCCCTTACCTCTTCGAGCATGAAGGCTTGCAGCGCGTCGAGGTGGAAGAAGCCGCGGCCGGCGACATCGTGGCGGTAGCCGGGCTGCAAAATGTTGCTATTGGGGAAACACTGGCCGACCCGGAGAACGCGGTGGCCCTGCCTGGCATCAAAGTGGAAGAGCCTACCGTGCGCATGACCCTGGGGGTCAACACCTCCCCGTTCGCCGGCCGCGAGGGCAAGTGGGGCACCAGCCGCAAACTGCGCGAGCGCCTGTTCAATGAGCTGCGCAGCAATTTATCGCTGCGCGTGGAAGAGACGGACAGCGCCGACACCTTTTTGGTGTCGGGCCGCGGCGAACTGCACCTGGCCATCCTCATCGAGACCATGCGCCGCGAAGGCTACGAGTTCCAGGTGGGCCGGCCGGAAGTGATCTTGAAAAAAGACGCCGAGGGCAATACCCTGGAGCCTTTTGAAGATGTGTACATTGAAAGCAGCCAGGCCACTTCGGGCTCCGTGGTCGAGATGTTGGGCAAGCGCCGGGGAGTCTTGCTGGAAATGATCGAAACAGGCAAAGGCACCGTTCAAATGAAGTACCTGGTGCCCACCCGCGGCATGCTGGGTTTCCGCCAGTCCTTCCTCACCTCTACCAAAGGCACCGGCATCATGAATTCCCTGTTCCACGGCTATTTACCCTTTGCCGGCCCCATTTCTTCGCGGGCGCGCGGCTCGCTGATCGCCTTCGAGCCGGGAGTGGCCAGCACCTACGGCTTGCGGGCGGCCGAAGAGCGCGGGGAGCTATTTATTGAGGCGGGCACGCAGGTCTATGCCGGCATGGTGATCGGCGAGCAACCCCGCGAACAGGATATGGAAGTGAACGTGTGCAAGACGAAGAAACTCACCAGCATGCGCGAAACCTCCAAGGGCGAGATCGAGCAACGCCTCAGCCCGCCGCGCCTGATGAGCCTGGATGAAGCCATCGAATATTTGGCCGAAGACGAACTGTTGGAAGTGACGCCGCTTAGCCTGCGCATCCGCAAGCGCGTGCTGGATATGAATTTGCGCTACCGCGACGCGAAGAAGCAAAGAGTTGCACTGGGAGAAGACTGACCTTAGAGTAAACCTTTCTTTTTCAGGATGCTTAAAGCTTCCACGACTGCCGGGTCGAATTCCTTACCAGAATTTTCCGTAATGTAATCAAATGCCTTTTCTTCGCGCCAAGCCCTGCGATAGGGCCGGGGAGAGATCAGCGCGTCCCAAACATCCACAACGGCGAAGATGCGCGCCTCAAGCGGGATGGCACTGCCTTTGAGCCCGCTGGGATAACCGCTGCCATCCCAGCGTTCGTGATGGCGCAGGACAATGGTGGCTGCCGCTTTCAGATGGGGAACGGAATACAACAATTTGTATCCTCGCTGCGCGTGATATCGCATTTGCACCCATTCCCTGGCAGTCAGCTTGGATGGTTTGCGCAAAATCTCGTCGGGGACGCCGATCTTGCCGATATCGTGTAACAAAGCGCCGTGGCCCAGCGCCTCCATTTTTTCCTTAGGCAAACCCATTTCATCTGCCAGGTCCAATGCAAGGCTTACCACGCGTTCAGAATGAGCCCCCGTGGCCGCGTCACGCAATTCGATCGCACCCAGCAGGCTATCGATAGTCTCCTGGTAAGCTAGAGCAGTACTCCGGTGAGAACGAATGATCTTTCCGATCAGTATTCTGGTTAGCAAATAAAGCCAGCCGGCGCTGGTGATAATGAAAAACCAACCCTTATAGGATTGGAGCCGGGAGACCACGCTCGCATCGTTGGTTAGGGTCAGCAAGAACTGGTCTGAGATAACGATCCATACCAAGCCAACGGCTAAGTAAAGCAGGGTGATGGTTGCAGCCACACTGAAGGAACGTTTTGGTTTTCGTCTGGCGCTCATAAATCCGAATCCCTTTGAGCTGGTGAACTAGTACTATCTTACTCGAAAATTTCCCCGCTGTCATATATTGCCCTTAGCCTGCCGTCAGTGGTCTAGGTCAGCAAAGCCGTATTCGGTAGTTTCCACCTTTTTTAGCAGCACCCCAGCGTGCCCGTCACAGCCGGGTGGATTGCTTTCGCGCTGGCGACCGCTTTCGATCTGCGTGGTGGTGCAGCCACAGCTGTAATGCAACTCGCGCCGATGCACGATGGCCACGGTTGGGGCCTCCCTCGCGCTCCGTTCATTTTGCCGCTTTGTGTCCATTGCTCCCCCTGAGTACCAGCGCATCTTTGTGAGCGCTCACCGCCCGCTTGCCGATCTCGGTCAGCGGCTGGTAGTTTTCCGGGAACAGGGCGGCCAGAATATCCCCGGCAAAATCGCCGCGCCAGTCAACGCTGGCCGCCTGCGCCAGCCGCAGCATGCAAAACGCGTCCGGCAAATAGCGGCCATCCTCCCAATTCTTGATGCTTTGATAAGAAATCTGCCTGCCCAGCGGCTGCAGCGCTTCACTCAGTGAGCCGGCAAAAGCCCGCAGGGTGGATTCGCGCTGCGAGGTTCCCGTCAAAATGCGGTATTCCCGTACGATTTGGGCAACTGCCCTGCGGTTCGAAAGAGTGGTTTTAATCATCTGCCCCTCAGGGGAAGTGGTCTAGAACGTCTGTTCTATATTCTATACTGAATCTCTCGTAATTCAAGGTAACAGGCCCCTTTGTCAAGGGGCTCGTCAAAAAAGCTTGTCAAGGTGGGGTTGAGCTTGGAGCAGGCCTGCGCGCTCTTGAGGCAAAGCTATAATCCCCCAACTTGTCGATGCCAAAAAAGCAATTTCGCCCTCGTTGGTTTGGCTGGCTACTGCCGCTGGCCTTGCTGGCAGTTTTCCTGGCCATGCGCCTGCCAGGGTTGGGCCGTTTCGTCACAACCGACGAGGCCCTCTGGCTGCGCCGGTCAGGCTCTTTCTACCTGGCGCTGAGCAACGGCGTCTGGGCCGATACCTTCCAAAGCCCACATCCCGGAGCCCTCACCCAATGGGCCGGCGCAGCCGGCTTCTACCTAGCCTTCCCCCAATACGCCCAGGCGGGCAGCCCGCAGATCCACGACGCTCAATTGCTGCGCCTTATGGAGAATCGCGGCGTCAACCCGATGGCGGTGCTGGCTGCAGGGCGGGCTGCGCTGGTGCTCGTTCACGCCGCCGCCTTCCTGGCGGCCTGGCCCTTTGCACGTCGCCTGCTGGGCGAACGCGTGGCTGCCTTGGGCCTGGCGCTCATCGCCCTGGACCCCTTGTTAATTGCCCACCAGCGCTTGCTGCACCTGGATGGACTGTTGGCCTCGTTGATGTTGCTTTCCGTGCTCGCCTATCTGGCTTTTTTGCAAGACGGCAAACTTGCCTCGTTAGCGGTTTCCGCGCTTGCCGCCGGGCTAGCCTGGCTAACCAAGACCCCTTCCTGGTTTCTGTTGCCCTTCATCGGGGCTGCCACCGTCTTCCTCTTATGGCGCGGACTTGAAAAGAAAAAACCACGCCAATTTGCTTTGTGGCTCACTTTGCTGATCTGGCTGGCTTTGGCTGTGTTCTTTTTTGCCTTACTCTTCCCTGCGATGTGGGTGGCGCCCGGTGAAGTCCTGGCGAACATGGCCAGCTATGCCCTGGGTTCGGCCGAAGGTGAGTACAGCGGGCCGGTGTTTTTCAACGGCGCGGTCTATCCCGATGGCGACCTGGGCGCGGCAGGCTGGTGGTTCTATCCGCTTGCATTTCTGTGGCGCAGCACACCGCTTGTACTGCTCGGCCTAGTCTGC
>DATBWP010000255.1:0-2848 GCA_036514735.1 Anaerolineales bacterium | reverse complement strand
CAACTAAGAAAAGCCTCTTGTAAAGAGGCTTTTCTTATATGTACAATACCTTCGGCATCACCATCGAGCCAGCTTGCACCGTCTCCGCAGCTTTCTTGTAGGTTCTCCCCTTCCCACGGCCGGGCTTGGCCGCGAAAAGCTAAGCAAGGCCAAGGCGCTGGCCACCTTTGCGCCGGACGCACTCTCTTCCATCGCTTACGCCAACCATGAGATCTTCCTGGGGCTGGCAGTGGCCGGCACCACCGGGCTGAATTACACCTTTCAGCTGGGTGTGCTCATCACCGTCATCCTGGCCATCGTGGCCTTTTCCTATTTGCAGACCATCCACGCATACCCGAATGGCGGCGGCTCCTACATTGTGGCGCGCGAAAACCTGGGAGAATTCCCGGGATTGCTGGCCGCCGGCGCACTGATGCTGAACTACCTGCTGGTGGCAGCCGTCAGCCTGACGGCCGGGGTCGAGGCGCTGTCCTCGGCGTTTCCACTTCTGTGGCCTTATAAAATCAGCATTGCGCTCGGGCTGCTTTTCGGTTTGACCATTTTGAATTTGCGCGGCATGCAGGAAACAGGTTCCGTGCTTTCTGTGCCGGTCTATCTTTTCATTGGCTCGTTCCTGATCATGATCTTTTACGGGTTGGTGCTTGCCCAAAGCAATCCCCCCAACCCGTTCCGCAGCAATCTGCCGGTGCTTCAACCCCTCAGCTTGTACGTGCTGTTGCGCGCTTTTTCTTCCGGCAGCACTGCGCTTACCGGCATAGAAGTGATCAGCAATGGAGTCCCCGCGTTCAAGGCTCCCGAGGCGCGTAATGCAGGCATCACCCTGATCGCCATGACTTTTTTAATGGGCGCGCTGTTTTTAGGAACGTTGGGGCTTACCCAGCATTTTGGCGTGCTGCCCACCGGCGAAGAAACCATCCTGTCTGCGCTCGCCCGCCATTTCTTTGATGATTCCTGGATCTATTACCTCATCCAGATCAGCACTTTGCTGATCCTCATCGTGGGAGCCAACACGGCTTTCGCCGGCTTCCCGCGCATCACTGCCATCCTGGCGCAGGATCGCTACCTGCCCGGCCAGCTGCGCGCCCTGGGAGACCGCCTGGTGTTCGCCAACGGCACGCTGCTGCTGGCGGGGGGCACCGCCCTGCTGATCCTGCTATTCGGCGGCGATAGCCATGCGCTGATTCCGCTCTTTGCCATCGGCGCTTTTTTGGCTTTCACCTTGTCGCAAGCCGGCATGGTGCGCCATTGGATGCGGGCACGATCAAAAGGCTGGCGCACCAAGGCGCTGATTAACGGGCTGGGCGCGCTGACCACCGGGGCGGTGGTGATCATCATCGGCGCGGGCAAGTTCACCCAGGGAGCCTGGCTGACGTTGATCATTATTCCGTTCACACTCCTGGTCTTTTACAAGGTGCGCCAACACTACCAGGCGATCAGCGAGCAGCTCTCCTTGAAAGGACTGCCGCCCTCGCTCAAACCTTATCCCCCGCTGCGCTTCGTGATGCCCATCTCCGGCGTGCACCGCGGCACCTTGCAGGCGGTGGATCTTGCCCGCGCCTTCTCCAATAACCTGATGGCGGTCTATATCGAAGTGGAAGCGGGCGGCGGTGAAAAGGTGAGGAAACGCTGGATGGAGTGGTTCCCCGACATTCCATTGCACGTCGAACCTTCGCCCTATCGTTCCATCATCGGACCGTTCCTAAACTTCCTGGACCGATACGACCTGGAAGCCAACGACGGCCAATTGGCCGGCGTGATCCTGCCGGAATTTGTCACCGAAGGTTTTTGGTCCAATTTGCTGCATAACCAGGTGGCCTGGTCGCTCAAGGTGGCTTTGCTTTACCGCCGGCGGAGGAAAGGTTACCAGCAGGTGATCGTGGATGTTCCTTTCCACTTGAAGGACGAGTAGATAAAGAGTGGCTTTCGCCGCTCTTTTTGATCATTCCCAATCCAGGAAGGTGAGAGCGCTATTTGCTAAAGGATTTGCAGGAACGCCAAGGGACCGAGCAAGCCGAGGGCCTGCAAGCCGACCAGGATCAAGGCTGAACCAGCCAGGACACCCAGGGTAAAGAACCAATCTGCGGGGGAGAAACGCATGCGGCGGTAATAGGTGCGCTGGGAAAAGGCGCCAAAGGCACGGCCGTCCATAGCCAGGGCAGTGCGTTCCGCCTGGCGGATGGCGGTGGCCAGCAGCGGGACGGCATAACGCCGCAGGCGTTCGTAGGCGCCGCGCCAACCGTGAGCGCCATTGACACCGCGCACCCGGTGGGCGGCGCCGATCACGGCGATCTCTGTTTGCAGCATGGGCACAAAACGGAAAGCGGCCAGGGTGCCATAGCCGAGGCGATAAGGCAGGCGCCACTGCTGCACCAGGGCGCGGATGAAATCCGCCGAGTCGGTGGTGAGAGAGAAAGGCAGCGAGATGGTCAAAAGGGCCAGCACGCGCAGGCTAATGGTGAGCCCGTACTCAAGGCCGCCCTGAAAGACAGGTAACGGCCCCAGCTGGAAAAGCAGGGGAGTATTTGCCACCAGGCTCTGGCGCACGAACAAAGGATAGAAGAGCAAGAAGGCCGCCGCGATGAGCAGCATAGGCCACAGCACTTTAGCCAGGCGGCGCAGGGGCAGGTTGCCTAACCATAGCAACAAAACCAGGGTAAACAAAATAAAGGCCAGCGGCGCCCAAGGGTCCGTGGTGAGCATGATGAAGGCGAACAGAAAGCCACTGAGCAGGAATTTGCTCAGCGGATTAAGGCGATGGAGGAAAGACGAGCCTTCGTAATAAATGGTATTCATGGCAGATTCAGGCTTCGACTTTTTGTGGGCTGGCTGCTCGGTAAGCCAGGCTCAG
>DATBWP010000254.1:0-8503 GCA_036514735.1 Anaerolineales bacterium | reverse complement strand
CGTTCGCCGCGCCAACTCTTTTTCTTTGCCATTGAGTCGCTCCTTTTACCTTGTCCAGTTGCCCGCTTGACCTGCAGAATACAAGTCAGTAGCTAACATTCCGAGAAACTGCAGGTATAGCATTTCTTACAGCCTTCTTCGTTCACCAAGGTGGCGTGGCCGCATTCAGGGCACATTTCACCCTT
Source organism: Anaerolineales bacterium (assembly GCA_036514735.1). GTDB lineage: Bacteria > Chloroflexota > Anaerolineae > Anaerolineales > UBA11579 > JAMCZK01. Next base: position 8,318 of record DATBWP010000254.1, on the reverse strand, counting down.
AATGCCTGCTGCCGGCTGTGGAAGGGCTACCTGCTCCCCGGTGTCCGCCGTGCGCTCCACCGCGCTCGGCGGCCCGGCTTTGCCGCGGGCCGCAGCGGGTTCGGCTTGCTCCTCAGTGTCGAGCAGGTATTGGTCGATGGTTTGCGAAACGCCATCGGGCAGCGAGCGCACCCGCTTGGGTCCCAGGCCCAATTGGCGGTCCCCACCCAAGCCGGAAAGCTGATTACGGATCTCAGTAAGGCGCTGGCGGGGTGAGATGGGAGAAGCCAGGCGCAGGATGTAGGAGATCAGCCGCCCGATAGCTTCGGACACTGCGGCCGTTTCTGAACCGGCTTTGGCGCTGGTGATGAAGGCTTCAAAGGGTTGATCATCCCCGTTTTTGTTGATGGTGACGAAGGCGGTGCCCAGTGGCGTCTCCACCTTGTAGGTGGCGCCTTGCAGCACGCCGGAACGCGGCTTTCGGCTTTCGTTCCAGATCGGCTCGGTCATTGCTGGGGCAATGGGTGTTTCTTTGCTTTTGGCGGTGGCGTGCGTTTCCAAGACCACTTTTTCACGCGAACCGGTGACGTAAACCGTGATGCCCTTAGCGCCCAATTCCCAGGCCAGCATGTAAGCCAGGGCTACGTCTTCTTCTGTGGCGTTGGCGGGGAAATTGACAGTTTTCGACAGGCTATTATCCACGAAAGCCTGCAATGCACCCTGCATGCGCACGTGCTCTTCGGCGGTGATATCGGCGGAAACCACGAAAGTATTGCGGATGTGGTCAGGTAGCTCGCTGACATTCTGGCAGCTGCCTTCGGCCACCACCTGGGCGATTACCTTCTCACGGGTAGCAGCAACCAGGCCGCTGGCATCCAAGGCTTGGGCGAACATGGGGCTGGTATAGGTCAGGGTAAGGTCCTTACCCTGGTCGTTGACGTGGCGCAAGTAAGCCAAGGCGAAGACCGGCTCGCAACCATAGCCTTCGCAACCGGAGACGGTGGCGATGGTGCCGGTGGGCGCAATGGTGGTTTGGCAGGCGTTCCGGATGCCGTGCTCTTTGATCCCGGTAACGATCTCAGCCCAATCGAGCACAGGGCGGCCATAGACGTGCTGGTAGCCTCTTAGGGGCGCTGGGGGCTGCCAGGAGGGGCTTGGTGGGTCATAGATGCTCCGCTGTATGGCCAGGAAGGGCCCACGCTCCCTGGAAAGCGCTACGCTGGTGCGCATGGAGTGGAAACGCACGAATTCCATCACCTGGGCGCTGAATTCCTGCGCCTCTTCGGAACCGTAACGAATGCCAACGTGGTAAAGCAGGTCAGCCAACCCCATGATGCCCAGGCCAATGCGGCGCGCCCGAAAGGCGGCCTCGCGCAGTTGCGGAACGGCTGGCACGTAGGCGTTCTCTTCCACCACATCATCCAGGAAGCGAGTGGAAAGCTCGGTGCTTTGGCGCAGTTTCTCCCAATCCACAGCGCCATCCGGTGCAAAATGCTGGGCAAGGTTGATCGAGCCCAGACAGCAATTCTCGTAAGGGCCTAACCACTGCTCACCGCAGGGGTTGGTGGCTTCCAGGGGATAGAGATGCGGCACCGGGTTGCTGCGATTAGCGGCATCCAGAAAGAGGCAGCCCGGCTCACCATTGTGGTGCGCTTGAGCCACGATCTTGCCGAACAACTGGCGCGCTTTGACCGTTTTATAGACGCGAATAGGGAGCCCGGCGACTTCAGCCTGCTCCAATGTTCCGTCAAATCCATGGCTGGCCGGGTCGCTTACATCGAGGAAGCGCAGGTCCCAATCAGCGTCGTCGCGCACCGCGCGCATAAACGCATCGGTGATGCCTACAGAAATGTTGAAGTTGGTGATGGCATTCTCGTCAGTCTTGCAGGTGATGAAATCTTCGATATCGGGATGGTCGCAGCGCAGCACGGCCATGTTGGCGCCGCGGCGCGTTCCCCCCTGAGCGATCTCGCCGAAGGCTTGATCGTAAACACGTAAAAAGCCAACAGGCCCGGTGGCGCGCCCGGCGGAAGTTTTCACATGGGCGTTTTTGGGGCGCAGGCGCGAGAAGGAAAACCCATTGCCACCGCCCGTCTGCTGGATCAGCGCCGCATCCCGCAGGGTTTGAAAAATACCGGAGGAGGCGCGACCCATGTCGTCGCTGATGGGCAACACAAAGCAGGCTGCCAGCTGTCCAATCGGAGTGCCCGCACCGGTGAAGGTTGGTGAATTGGGCGTAAAACGCTGGCTGCCCAAGAGGTCGTAGAAAGCAGCAGCTACTTGCATGGGATCAGCGCCCCACTTCGCTTCCACCTTGCCCACGTGGTAGGCCACCCGCCAATAGGTCTGCTCCACGGTCTCCACGGGCTGGCCTTCCCGGCCGCGGCGCATGTAACGGCGCTGGAATACCTGTAAAGCGTTCTCGCCTAACTCGATGCGGCCCAGCGCTTTGGGCAGGGCTGGCGTTGACAATAATCCATTGCCCGGAGAATCTTCGCTAGGACTGGTCTCTTTTATTTTCTTAGGCTTTGCTTGCTTTAACATCCGGTCCTCCGGTTATCTAAACAACTTGTTTTTAGACGAAAACACCGCGGCCTTTTGCGGGAAAGGCCGCGGTGGGTTGGCTTAGCTTGCGGCGATTAAATTATCTACTTCCTTGCGAATGGTTTGCAGGTCATTGATCCCCAGATAGACCAGGGCAAAACGGATATAGGCAATTTCGTTGAGGTCTTTAAGGCCGGCAATCACCATGTCGCCGACCACGCGGGAAGAAACTTCGGGTTTCTCCATTTGCATCAGTTTAGCTTCGATTTGCCCCACCAGGTGGTCCACGTCTGCCGCCGAAACAGGCAGCTTGACACAGGCTATTTGAACGCTGCGCGCCAATTTATCGTGGTCGAACTCCTCGCGGCTGCCGTCCTTTTTGACAAGCATGGGCGCAGCCAGCACCGCGCGTTCGTAGGTGCTGTAGCGCTTGCCGCAGTTCTTGCATTCCCGCCGCCGCCGGATGCCCCCGCGCGCATCGTGGGTGGTGTCGATCACCTTGCTGCCTTCCTGATCGTGGTCCTTACAATGCGGACACTGCATTTTGCTAAAATCTACCCCATATATGGGGGAATGCTCCTTTAATGCGCTATATTCAGGGTGAAAAGTTCGCCATTGTAGCATGCAGGGTTTTCGCACGCAAGCACTTTACATAGGAAATCAGTCCAATTTTTAAAACTTTAAGGTTGGCGTGTGGGAATCGTCATCTAGAGAAGATCTTTGCGCTCTTTGCTTACGAAGTTTCGGCATTTGCGAGCCGGCCTACGGGCGCGGCAAAACTGCGCGCTTATGTCAATCGCTATCAACCAAGGCGACAAGAGGATACAGGAACACCTATGAACCTGGCTCTGAATTGCGCGCAAAGGAAAGCACTATGCCATAAGTGTTCTTGTTCACTTAGGCTCCAACTTGCCTAGGCGTTTGTTCTTATACTCGGGCAGGGTTGCCATTGGGGGTCGCTCCAATTCGCTGATCTCCTCGACATCCAATGAATAGCGTTCGTTGCCATAACGGATGAGTTTCATGGTCTTATTCACATCTTCGAGGATCTCCCTGCCATAACGTTTTTCCAGCTTGCGGATCACAACCTGGATAATAGCGAAAGACATCAGGCTTAACGCTTCTAGCGGCTGATTGTGATGGATGCGTTCTAACAGGTTTACCTGGCCTATGGCCGATAATCCATATTTTTCGAACATGTCGATCAGCAGACCGGTCTCCACCCCATAGCCAGAAAAGAAGGCTAAGGTCTCCAGCGCGCTTCTGCGTCCACCATATTCACCGGAAAGGGGCTGTACTACACCGGAAAGTTCCGGAAAAAAAAGGTTCAGCAATGGCCGAGCAGTCAATTCGGTGACCCGACCGCCCCCTCCTGCCTGGGTTCTATTTCCAACTCGTATTGGGCGCCGGTAAAACCCCTTGACAAATTGAAGCTCAGGTTGGGTAAGCAGCGGCCCAATTAGCCCATAAATGAAACGGGGATTGATATTAACAATATCCGTATCGATCCATAGGACGAGATCGCCACTGGTGACAAACAAGCTTTTCCATAATGCTTCCCCTTTGCCATCCCGCGCTCCATATTGGGAGAGGATCTCCTGGTGCACATAGACCGGGATCCCCAGCCGAGAGGCAATCTGCCTGGTCTGATCTTCGGATCCAGAATCAATGAGCACAATCTCGTCTACCAGTTTGGCTTTTTCCACCAGACTATTTTTGATCGTGCGGAGCACCCTGCCCACGGTCTGCTGCTCGTTCAAGGCGGGCAGCGCCACACTGATGGTTAGGCCTTGTTGTTCTTTCAACTTTCGTAAATGCTCCAGGTCTTCGAATTCCCCCGCATGATAGGTGTTCTCTGCAAACCACTTGTCCACCAATACGGATATAGCCTTCTGCCCTGCAGCTTCCAGGGGCACACCGGCCGGCATTGACCGCTTGGTCTTTACAATGATCACGCCGCTGGAGCTTTCACGCAGTACTTTGCCTGCTGTTTCCCCGAAAGGAAGTGTTGAACGTGAGTAACCCGCAGACGCCCCCATAATCACAAGGTCCGCCTCCCTCGCAAATTGCAGAATGGTGCCCGCGGCATCGTCCGTATTCAGATGATGCTGGTCAATCTCGGGGAGATTGGCCAGTACAGCTGCGATGCCCTTGAATGCCGCATCTTGTTTTTTTGCGTCGCGCTGCTGGGTGGAGGTGAGCGCTAATTGTGCAGGGCGAATATGCAAAGATCGCAACTTGGCGCCTGAACCAGTGGAGATCTCCAAAGCAATTCGCAAGGCAAGTTCGGAGAAAGGCCCTCCACGTATCGGCAAAAGGACATCCTTAGGGTTTTCCATGACTGGTTGGCGAACCAGGCAGATATCACACGGTGGCCTGCTGAATATCTCTTCGAGGTCTACGCCAAAAGCCTGGCTGGTTGAAGGCCACTCTAAAATCAGGAGATCGGGGTTTTCTTCAGTCACGAGGTCAACCAATTCGCGCCAAGGGCGATGAGAAACACGCGGTCGCGGCCGGGTTGCGTTGGGAAAGCGGCGCAATAACTTGCGTAATTCCTGAGCGCGCGTGGCGCCAACGCTCAGGGATTCGTCGTCGGCCACAGGCACCAAGCCGAAAAGAAGCAAGTTCTCCTCTCCCGCAATCAAGCGGCCCATGGTCAAAGCTGCGGTGGGGTCATATCCGTCCACAATCGGCACCAAAATTTTATGCAAAAGCTCGAACTTACGTTGGGGGCCCATTAATCCCCCTCGAGCAAAGGCGCGATCTGTTTTGCATAGATCGCCTGCCAAGTGTAATTTTGCCGTACCCGCACCCGATGGCGGTAAGCCGGATTGGCTTGCAACGTTTCTGCAACCAAGGTGGCGACCTGCACAGGCTCAGCATCGGGAGAGAAGTAAACACCTTCTTCTTGCCCCAGCGCTTTTAACGTCTGGATATCAGCACAGAAAATCGGGATGCCTGCCAAACCCGCCTCAATGATAGGAATGCCGAATCCCTCCTCTTGGCTTGGCAGGAATAGGGCGTCGGCTATGCGATACAAGTCGAAAATAACCTCGTCGGACAAAACTCCCTCGACTTGCTCCGCCAGGAAATAGGCAAAATTGTCGAGGGCAAACTTGGTTCGGAGTTGCTTCAACTCCTCAAAGTAGGATTGGTTTGCAGGGTTGTGAGCTCCCAGGGGGCCGGTGATTACAAGCTTTGCCTCCGGCATTTTCTTGTTTAGTTCGGACAAGGTTCGGAGGGCGAGCTCGATATTCTTGCGCTTGGTGATGCGCACGGGCAGCAGAAGCAAGGGGGCGGCCGACAACAAATCCATGCGCTCGACCAGGTCCTTGGCAACCGAGCCCAGCTTGAGCATCGCGGCTACATTCAAGCCAATAGGGATCACCTCGATGTGCTGCGGCGGGATGTTTTGAAGGGCCGCCAGTTCCTGCCGCCGCTGCTCCGAAATGGTTACCTGCAGCACACCAGGCCAGGCTGTTCGCAAAAGATCCCACGGGTAACCCGGGTGCAGCTCGCCCTGGTAGCGGGCGCTGATCCATGCCAGGTCGTGATGCCAGAGAATTAATTTAGGCAGGGCTTGCTGCCGCGATAGCTCGTACAAAGCTGCTGTCAACGCGAGGTTCTTATGCAGCGAGCAAACGTTATGAGCGATCAGCCAGTCTACTGACTCCAAGACTGGAATTAGCCTAGCTTTGATCTCCCTCACTAGATTAGAGAACTCTTTAGGAACAACCCCTTTATCGAGATCGCTTTTGGCATCGAGAACAGCCGTATGCCGAGAAGCTAGCAGGGGTATGTTGATAAAGCGCACACGACGATCAAACGGATCACCAGTGCCCGCAATGACACGGACTTCATGGCCTGCGGAGGCCATGAGTTTGGCATGGTTAGCCAACACGCCCTCGACCCCCCCAACTACGGGAGGAGCAGAATAGTGGATGATGGCGATTTTCATAAATATCCCGGTTTTTAGGCAGCTTTAGATCGAGCATGGGTAGCTCGACTCGGCTTGGTAGCCCGGATGCATTTCCGTTGCGAAATTTATATTGGTTCTGCTAAGGGTCAGATGCTGCCTATTTAACTGCCTGGAAGGAGCATCCCCGTGCGACAGTTGAACCACTGATGAATCAGTGTGCGCGCGTGATCATTGAGTATAGCACGATTCTAATCCACGTTTTTTTAAATCTCAATTCTCCGTGTAGGCCACGGGAGCGAACGACTTGTCTAGAAATCTTACAAAAGGCACAGCGCCGGATTTTGGACCGCGAACTCGACTCAGATCCCCCATGTTGCGGTCATTTGACCCTTGTTCGCAGCAAGCGCCTGACTATGCTTCAACTGGTGAGAAATTCAGAAAAGATTGGAGAAATACGCATGCCATTAAAAGCTTTGCTCGATAAAGAACGCACCATTGCACGACCTGGCTTCAACCGTTGGTTAGTCCCTCCAGCCGCGTTGGCCATCCACTTATCTATTGGGATGGCTTACGGATTCTCGGTATTTTGGTTGCCTTTGTCGCGAGCCATCGGCCTGGATGCGCCGCTGAGCTGCCCGGCGGATATGAGCTTCCTGGCCAAGGTGTTTACCACCAGCTGCGATTGGCCTATTTCCATGCTTGGATGGATGTATACATTGTTCTTTGTCTTCCTGGGCAGCTCAGCTGCGGTATTCGGCAGCTGGGTCGAACGATCCGGGCCGCGCAAGGCCGGGTTTGCCGCGGCGTTGTGTTGGAGCGGCGGCTTGGTCATCTCGGCGATCGGCGTTATCACCCATCAGATCTGGTTGCTTTGGCTGGGTTCGGGAGTGATCGGTGGGATTGGCCTGGGCCTGGGCTATATCTCCCCGGTTTCTACGCTGATCAAATGGTTCCCCGACCGGCGCGGCATGGCCACTGGCATGGCCATTATGGGCTTTGGGGGAGGCGCCATGATCGGCGCGCCGCTGGCGAACAGCTTAATGAGCTTCTTTGCCACACCGACCGATGTCGGTGTTTGGCAAACCTTCCTGGCCCTGGCTCTGATCTATTTGACCTTCATGCTCGGCGGCGCTTTTGGTTACCGCGTACCCGCTTCAGACTGGAAGCCAGCCAATTGGACGCCTGCGGTCAATAAAACGAATAGCATGATTACCACCCGACATGTTCACGTTAACCAAGCCATCCGCACACCGCAGTTTTGGCTGATGTGGGGCGTGCTTTGTCTGAACGTGTCAGCGGGGATCGGCCTGATCGGCATGGCTTCACCCCTGCTTCAGGAGGTGTTCGGTGGCCGATTGCTCGGGATCATGGCAACCTTCAACGAATTGGATATAGGGCAAAAGGCGCAAATCGCTGCGATTGCCGCCGGGTTCACGGGACTCCTGTCGCTGTTCAATATCGGAGGACGTTTCCTCTGGGCTTCACTGTCTGACTATATTGGACGGAAGGCAACCTACACAGTGTTTTTTGTACTTGGGATCGCCCTTTATGCGTCACTGCCCACAGTGGCATACGCAGGCAGCTTGATCTTGTTCGTCGCCTTCTTCTGCATCATCGTTTCGATGTATGGCGGCGGCTTTGCCACCATCCCGGCGTATCTGGCGGACATGTTTGGAACCAGGATGGTGAGCGCCATTCATGGGCGTTTGCTGACCGCCTGGTCCACCGCAGGCGTGCTAGGCCCCGTGCTGGTCAATTACATCCGCGAATACCAGTTGGCGGCTGGTTTGCCACCGGCACAAGCCTACAATGTGACCATGTACATCCTCGCCGGGCTGTTAGCTGTGGGGCTGATCTGCAACCTGCTGGTGAGACC
>DATBWP010000253.1:0-2264 GCA_036514735.1 Anaerolineales bacterium | reverse complement strand
ACCACCTTGAAATACACCACCCGTGAGGTCCAGGTGAGCGCGGGGCGCACGTGAACCGTGTGTTGCACTTGTTGCGCAGGATACACGCCATATAGCAGGATGCCCGGCCGTACCAGATCGAACCAGGATTCGGGGAGTTGCAAAATAGCGCCGGAATTGGCCATATGGCGCAAAGGCAGGGGAAGGCTGCGTTTTTCGTAAAAGCGCATGGTTTCCTGGAAGCGTTCCACCTGCAGCCTCGCCGAGGTCAGATCGGCCGCTTCGGCGTTGGCGAAGTGTGAAAAGATGCCTGCCACCTCCACGTGCTTGCATCTCAGCGAAGCCTCCAGCAAAGTATCGGCGTTGTAATAATGCACGCCGATGCGCTCCATGCCCGTATCGATCTTCAGATGGACCCGCGCCCTCATCCCCGCGGCCTCGGCTGCCGCTTCCAGTTGTTCAAGTTTTTCAACCGAAGAGGCGGTGCCCATCAGGTCGTGCTGCAGAAAAAGCGGCGCCTGGCTCCCCAGGATCCCGCCCAGCACCAGGATCGGCGTGGCGACGCCGGCTTCGCGCAACAGGATGCCCTCTTCCAGATAGGCAACCCCCAGCACTTTGGCGCCCAGGCTCTGCATGTGCTGGCCCACGCGCACCAGCCCGTGCCCGTAGGCATTGGCCTTCAAAATGGGCATCACGGTTGCTCTGCCAACGTGGTTTTGGATGGCCTGATAATTTTGCGTCAAGCGATCCAAATCCACCTGCACCTGGGTTGGACGCAGCGTGAAGCGCGTGCTGATGGTGGGATGGTTGCTGGCCTGCATGCGAACTTATTCTATCTCAGCGCTCACAGCAGGCTTTTAGCCAGGGCCAGTGCGTCGGCGCGGGTGTGAATCTCGCCGGTCGCCTGCGCCTCGCGCAAACTCTCCAGGATCTCCCCGATTTTTGGGCTTGGCTCTAAACGCAGTTCCTTGATCAGATCGTCGCCATTCAACAGGGGGGAAGGCGCAATGGTCTGCTCCCTTTTTTCGAAATAGGCCTCCAACAAGATGCGCAGAGTTTCCAGGTGCTCAGCCAAAGCATCCTGGGACAGGTCCACCCCCGTTTTGCCCATGAAATCCGCCAGGGAAAGCAGGCAGATATCCACGCCCCATTCGCCGGTTTGGCGGAAAAAACGGTAGATGGCGCGCGGGCTGGGAACCTCACCGCTCTGCGTCAGCGCGTAGGGACGGCCATGCCGCCCCACCACCATACCCAAATAATCTATTTCGGCGTTGCTTAAGTGCAGGGCTTCGCCCCGTGCCACCACCAGCTCTGCGCCTACCTGGTCGTGCCCGATGAAGCGGACTCGCCCTTCCGCTTCCACCGAACGGGTGGCCGGTTTGCCCGCGTCATGGAAGAGGGCGGCAAACATCAATAACTCCCGCCGGCTGCGGCCGGGCACCAGCTCCTGCCCCAGCAGCTCTCCGATCTGGCTGCGATAGCGCCCCAGCCGCAGCACCACCAGGCCGCTATGCAGGTTGCCGGCGCCTTCGGGCCTGTAGTTTTCACCCAACAATGACATCAGGTGATCGAGCTTGTTCACTACCTGCAAGGTGTGGCTCCACACATCGAAGGCATGCGGCGCGCTTTGCTCTACCCCTTTCAGGGCAGCCAGTTCGGGCAAGATGGGGACCAGGGCGCTTAATAGGTCCAGGGCGCGCAGCGAGGTAGCCAGCTTGGGCGCCTGCAGCAGGCGGAACAGTTCATCGCGCAGCCGCTCGGCCGAGACCTGCGGCAGGCGGGAGGCCGCATCCCGCAACGCCTGTCGCGTTGCCTTGTCGATCTTCATATCGAAGCTGGCTGCCATGCGGATGGCGCGCAGCACACGCACCGGGTCTGCCCGGAAGGCATCTGGCGAGCAGGCGCGCACCCGCCTGGCGGTCAGGTCTGTCGCGCCCCCCAGCGGATCGAGCAAGGCTTCGGGATGGCGCAAGTCAATGGCCATGGCGTTGATGGTCAGGTCGCGGGCCGCCAGGTCGGAGTCGATATCGGCGCCTTGCAAGGCGATGAAGTCCAAGGTAGCGTGTTCCAGCCCTTCAGTGAGGATGACCCGGCCAACATCCCGGCTCTCGTCCAAAGGATAGAAAGCCGCGCCCAACGCATTGGCCACGCGGCGCGCCGTGGCAATGGCTTTGCCGGGCGACACAAAGTCGAAGTCGTGGCTGGGCTTTTCCAGCAGCAGGTCGCGCACCGCTCCGCCCACCAGGTAGAGCTCCTGGTCTGTGGGCAAAACAGCACGCACGCGC
>DATBWP010000252.1:0-4214 GCA_036514735.1 Anaerolineales bacterium | reverse complement strand
TCTGCTCATCCTGGGCTGGTGTGCCTTTTTCGTCCAGGGACAGGCGCAGCTGGTTCATCGCCAGATCGGCTTCAGCCTTGGTGCTGGCGCGTTCCACCGCCAGGCGCTCCAAGTCTTTTTGCTTGCGCTGGACAGCTTCTTTTTCTTTTTCGTTCAGGAAATTGCGCACTTCTTTTTGCACTGCGGAAATGTGTTTATTGGCCACCGTATCCCCGGCCTTGACGATGACCGCCTTGGTGGCTGAAAAGTTAATGCCGGCGCGCGGCTGCTTGCCAAGTTGATCCTGCAGCTTAGCTTCCAGGCGCTGGCCTTCTTTGATCACGGGATCGATCTTGGTGGCCAACTCTTCGTCGTAGCGCGTTTCGATTTCTTTGGTGCGCTTATCCAGGTCGGCGATCTTTTCATCGCGCTGCTTTTTGATATCGGCGATCTGGGCGTTGATGGACGTGGCGTGCTTCTTCTCCACATCGCTGATCTCTTCGTCGAGGCGCGCCAGGGCTTTCTGGCGGGCGTCCTCATCCACATAGGTGACTACATACTGGGCAAAATACAGCACGCGGTCCAGGTTGCGGCGGGAAATATCCAGGAGCAGGCCAAGATAGGATGGAACGCGGCGCGTATACCACACATGGGCTACCGGGGCAGCCAGGGAAATGTGGCCCATGCGCTCGCGGCGCACGGAGGAGCGGGTCACTTCGACGCCGCATTTGTCGCAGACGATGCCCTTGTAGCGGATGTTCTTATACTTGCCGCAATAGCACTGCCAATCGCGGGTGGGCCCAAAAATAGCCTCGTCGAACAAACCATCCTTCTCGGGGCGCAGGCGGCGGTAGTTGATCGTTTCGGGTTTCAATACTTCGCCGTAGGACCAGCTGCGGATAGTTTCCGGCGAAGCCAGACTAACCCGCAATGAAAGCAATCCCTTAGATTCCATGATTAATGGGCCTCCTGATGATGACTACACAACGCTGAGGGCAATAGTTGGAAGAATACGCCAAATTAACTAACCGACTTTGTCTTCGGCGATCCCGCATTCACACCAACCGTTACCAGATTTTCGAACAAACGTGCTAAGTTACAGACAAACGAAAACAAGCGCCTGAGAATGATTTTCTCTTGCGCTCGTCTATAAGCAGCCTATTCGATTGGCTAAGAGATTATATCCGGGCTGCCAGGGCTGTCAAGGCACAACCCGCCAAAACTCATATCTTCCTTAGCTGGCATCCCTATTGGGAGCCGATAAAGGCAATTCCATGTAAAAGGTGCTGCCAGTCCCCAGCTCGCTCTCGGCCCACACTCGGCCCCCATGGCGTTCCACGATGGACTTGACGATAAGTAGGCCGGAGATACCGGGGCCCCGGCCTTGCTTGGCCTCAAAAACCCGTGCCAGATCCAAGGGGGCTATGCCAGCTCCATGGTCGGTCACTGATAGGGTCACACTGTCTTTACCAAAACGGGTGGTTATTTCCACCACCCCGTCCCGCGGGCTGAATTTGAGCGCATTGTCCACTAGATTATAGAGGGCGCGTTGCAATAAAGTGCGATCTGCTTGCAAGGATTGCACCTGACCATGGACCCTCTGCTTGGCAAAGTCAATTTTCTTTTGGCGGGCGCGCGGAGCAAGTTCCTCGCACACTTCATCCACAAGCTCGGCCACCAGAAACGATTGGAGTTGCAGTCCTTTGACCCCGGAAACGCGCTCGATATCCAGGAGGTTAACCGCCAGGCTGGAAATATGCTCGATACTGTGCTCGATCTTTTGAACGTAGGCAGCCTGCTGCTCATTGAGATCGCCAACCATGCCCAGCATATTTAAATATCCCTTGGCGAGTTCCAGTGGGTCGTGCAGATCGTGGCTGAGAGTGGAGAGGATCTCGGTGCGAGCGGATTCTACTTGCTTGGTTTGGCTCAAATCTCGCAGTTGGATGACTTGGCCCAAGCTCTGGGATCCGGCCTGGAGCCTGGCGATTTTTACATGGAAGGTGGCTCCCGCAAGTTCGACTTCGCCGCCAGCCGGATCGGATTCCAGCGATTGCAGCCCCACAGAAAGTTGCGTGATCGGCATGACGTCGCTCAACGGCAGACCGGTCACACTTGCGTCTTTTAGTTTCAATGCGCGCATCGCGGCCGCGTTGGCAAAGACCACGCGCTGGTTCTCGTCGGCCACCAGCAGCGCGTCCGGGTTGGCTTGCAAAGCCGCTTCCAGCCGCAGGCGGCCCAGGCTGGCGCTGGCGTACAGGCGCGCATTGACGGCTGCTTTGGAAGCCTGATCAGCCAGGGTTTCCAAATAGCGCACGGTCTCGGGTGTAAAAGTCTGTGGCTTATCAAAGGCGAGCCACAATGCGCCCAGGTGATCTCCGCCAGAGCCCCGCAGCGCAAAGGCCGCCAGACTCTCCGGCAAAGCCGCGCCGTGGGCGGCCTTCAGTCGGGCGCGGGCTGGGTTGGTCAGCAAGACGCGATTCTGTTTTCGTGAAAGCTCAAGGACTTGACTATCGAGACCCTGGTAAGCGGCCTCGCTGGACCCGCGGCCAAAGCTAACCAGGTTTTTGCTGCCGGTATCGGCGTTGAACGTCAGCCTGGCGGAAACCGCGCCACCGGCCAGGGCAGCATCCAGAATGGGATCGATGTGGGCGCCCACATCCAGGCTGGCGGTGAGACCCTGGCTCACGGACAGCAACCGTTGAGTTTCACCGACGCGCGCTTGCAGCGCCTGGCGCATGCCTTCGAAGGCGGCCGCCAGACGCCCAACTTCATCTGCGCCTTTAACCGACAAAGGCGCCTGAAGGTCTCCGGACGCGATCCGGTGGGTCTCGCCGATCAGCTCTTGCAGCGGCGAAGTGATGGCGCGCAAGCTAACCCGCAGCAGCAAATAGGCCAGCGCAGCCAACAACAACAGCACCAGCAAAATAGGCAAGGCCAGTTCCAATGCCAGCGCCAGGCTCAAGCGGCTGGGCCACTGAGTGACCACTGCCCACGAACTACCGGTGACCGGAACATAATTCACAAAACGGCGCGAGCCATCCGCGCTCGAATCTTCATAAGAGAGGGCGCTGTTACCCACCCGGCCGTTATAAGGCTGCATGAGGGCCACTGGGTCAGGCGCAATCACGATGCGCCCTTCGCCGTCGATGAGGAAGCCTTCCCCGCCAAGCGCGGCCACGCTGTGCAAACCCTGGAGCACGGGTTGCGCAAATGGATTGGAGGCCAGGCTGGTGCGGCCCAGCAACACGGCGAGCACCTGTCCATTTTGATTGCGCACTGCGGCCAGGAAAGAAAGCTGCGCGGCGGTGCTATCCGCACTCAGCGGCGGGACGCTGAAGGTCTGGAAGGCCATGCCTTGCAAGGCCAGGGCCACCGCGGCAATTTCCTCCTCACTGGGTTGGATGCCGGCAAAGTCGGTCACCGGGTAAGCCACCAGGGTGGACCCGCCAGTGTCCAACAACACGAGTTGTTCGAAGTAGGGGATTGCGCGCATATGGTTTTGCAGCAAGGTCAACGCGTTTTGCGCAGAGGCATCCGCCAAACGGGTATCGCTGGCCAGCTGCAGGATCAGGTTCTGGCCGGTCTCCAACAAAAAGGGGACTGAATTGGCGGCCAGCTCTGCGCTGGCGCGGGCCCGCTCCCCCACCAATTGTTCCGCAGCCCGGCCAGCCGACCACCATGCCAGCGCGCCCAAAGCCAGGAAGGCCAGCAACACGATCGGGGCCAAGGTGAACAGCAGCCGCGCTTCCAGGCTGCGCTCGCTGGGCGCGGGTTGGCTGGTTGCCGGAGCGCTGGAGAATAGCGGGACGCGAGCCCGCATGACCTGCAATAGAGCCGCGGCCACCATCAACGGCAGGCCAACGGAGATGGCGACCCAGGGAAGGCGCGCCAGCGCAAAATCCAAGCTGGCCAGGGGATCAGAAGCCGCCCAGAAAAAGGCAGTGGCTGCATAGAGGATCGGATAAAAAGCCGAGATCAGCAGGGCTGCCACCAGTGGATGGCGCAGCCAGTTGAACAACCGCGTGCGATAGCCTTGCCGCAAGGCGGTTGCCAGGATGGCGGCGAGCAGGGCAAATTCCACCGGCGTGAATGGGCTGCGCGTGTCCCACAAGGCCAGCAACAGACCGGAAAAAGCCGCCAGGAGCGCCCCCGGCAAAGGACCTAGCAAGGCCAGCGCTAGCACCCAGGGGATAGCGGCCAACACTGGCAGCAGCGGCGCTATCGCCGGCGGA
>DATBWP010000251.1:0-2425 GCA_036514735.1 Anaerolineales bacterium | reverse complement strand
CAAACAGTAACTCATCCGAATCGCTCAAAATGGTCACGTTGGCGGGCACGGTCAGGTCTCGAACAAAAATCGCGTCACCGAAATTCACCAGATTGGAGACGTCGACCACAAAGTGCTCGGGTAGGTCTTGCGGCAAACTCTCTACCTCAATTCGCTCGAGTCCGGTTACCAACAAACCGCCGGCGGTAACCACTGCAGGGGCTTTGCCTTCCATGACCACGCTGACTTCGGCGCGCACTTTTTCGGTCAGTGAAACGACCAAGAAATCAACATGGGTCAGATCCCCAAGCAGGTGATCTATTTGAAAATCGCGCACCAGAGTGTTGTGTTCCTCGCCCTCCAGGTTGACTGTGATCAAGCTGGAATAGCTGCTTTTGCGCAATAGCTTGGATAGCTCGGTGCGGTCCATCGCCACAGGGATGGGTTCTTTGAGTGAGCGCCCATAAAGGACAGCGGGCGTAAGCCCTTTAGCGCGCAACTGGCTTACCTTTTTACCGATAACGGTGCGGCGGGTTGCTTGTATCGTGAGACGTTCCATCATTACCTTCCTTGGGGATGCCTCTCACCCGAATGGGTTACCTTCATCCCGACTGGATTAGCTAGTTAATTTCGGCGCCGGAACATGCGCAGCAAAGACCAGACCAATCCCAGTCCCACTCCGGCGGCCAGCCCGGCCGCGATCGCCCCGGTGGTGTCCAGCAAAGCATCCACCTTACCGTTCACGCGACCTGCCACTAAGATTCCGGTACGGATGCCGTCACCGTGAACTTCACGCGCGACCAATACACCAGCTGACCCGTGGTCCACGACTGCTGCATCGCCAACCACCACCCCGGCGGCGCCATCACGTAGAACCGTCTGAATACCGTTGGCCACCCCCACCAAACTGAGCTCAGTTTGCAGATCGTCGGCATACACCCGGCCCAGCGCGCTCATGCGGCTATCCACATGCGCGGCCTCGATACTGCCGGCTGCGCTTAAATGCAATGAGGCTTCGTTGGCGCTGACTTGTTGTGCCGCGCTTTGGTGCAGAGCAACCGGTTCGGCCTGTGTTTTTGCCTTGCTGGTTGTTTTCTTAGGAGTAGTTTTAGCCATCGCTTAGTTCCGCTAAAAACGTCTCCCGCAAGGGAGACGTTTTTCACAAGGCCCGCATTGTAGCCGTAAGGGACTATTTCGTCAACGGGTAGAGTGTGACCTTGGGAGCGGCTCCCGTAACCCTAAGGCGATAAATCGGCACGCATCTTGCACCTATAGGTTTCGCTTGCAATGGCAAGCAAACTCTTTTTCGAGGAGAAAGACATGTACCAGATCAATCAATCCGACACCTTGCTGCTGATGGCCGCCGCCCTGTTCTTCCTGGGGATGTGCACGCTGACGATGGGCTTATTCGTCCTAGTGACCCGCACCATGAACAAAGACATCAAGAATATCAGCTCCACGGCTTCCAAGATGATGCAAAAGGGCATCGCCGAGGAGATGGCCGGCTTAGCGGGCAATGCCACCGCCTTGCTGGAATCCATTTCCCAATTGGTGAAGACAGCCGCTGGCGTGGGCATTTTCGTCACCGCCTTAGGGCTGGGCATGATGGCCGCAGCTTATTGGATCGTGCTGCAAGTCAACTGGGCTATCTAACGTTCAAAACTGCATCACACCCGAGTTGAGGCGTGCATGACATCGCTCATTGCAGAACTTAAAGCCCGCCTGCCCCAGGCCGAGTGGCCGGTTGTAGTAGCCGCTTTGCGCAACGAAGCCCAGACCTGGGCGGAATTGCAAGACAGCACCTTTGGGTTGCAGGCCTTACAGGCAGCTGGGGGTGAGCGAATGCACTGGTCTCCGGGCTACCTGGGACTGCTGCGCTTGAACCAGGCTCAGCACTTCGAGCCGCTGCGCGCCACACCCTTGCAGGCAGTAAGCGAGAAACTGCGTTATGAAGCGGCCGCAGCTTACGAGCAGTTGGCTACCCGGAATCCGGACACAACGCATTCCAATCCGGACTTGGCGCAAGCTACTCTGATAGCTTTGGCTCTGCGTGAACGCCGCCGCCTTTTGAACGGGTGGGAACAACTCGCCGACGACCTCAGCATTGCACCCACAGAATACTGGAAGCTGCCAATCGCTTGCTTGTTCGGCTTGATCCCCACACAGCACGAACTGCTTGAAAACCTGTTGGCGGCTGACCAACCCGACGATCGGCACGAACTAGCACTCCACGCACTGGTTAGCAACCCGCTGACCCTGGACGCGCAATCCGCCCACTTGCTCGAAATCATCCGGAACTATGAATTACCCCAGCTGATGGCCTTGCTGCGCAGTCTGGCGCAGGTGTCTGCCCCCTTAGCCCAGCAAGCCGCGTTGCAAGCCCTCGAAGTCCTGCAGGAAAAGCAGAGCGACGACCACGATGGGCTGAGCAAGATCCAACGCCTGC